>JALRGF010000142.1 GCA_023253495.1 Verrucomicrobiales bacterium | reverse complement strand
CCCCCAACATGAGTGAGAGCGATGAAGAATCTCGGTGACATGATGAAACAGGTCCAGGCCATGCAGTCCCGCATGGCCGAGATGCAGGCCAAGCTGGAGCAGGCCACCGTCACCGGCCAGTCCGGCGGCGGCCTCGTCAAGGTGACTCTCTCCGGCAAGGGCGCGATGACCGCGCTGTCGATCGATCCCTCGCTGATGAAGGCTGACGAGAAGGACATTCTCGAGGACCTGATCCTCGCCGCCCACACCGATGCCAAGAACAAGTCCGAAGCCATGAAAATGTTCGCCGCCGTCGCCTCCCCGATCGCCGGCACCGTCACCGAAATCATCGCCAAAGTCGGCGAAAACATGGAATCCAAAGACCTGCTCGTGCGCCTCACCCGCTGAGGCGGCGGCCCAGCCGGGAAATCAAAGGTGCCGGTTTCGCCCCCCCGGTCACGCCGGATCGCCATTGCCCCCGGGCCGCTTCCGGCCAATGAATATCCGCGGCCGGATCCCCGGCCGCCACCTGCCCCACCACCCCATGCCCGCCGCGCTCGACGATATCATCTCGCTCATGGAACACCTGCCCGAAGGCGAACGCCGCGGGCTGCTCGTCCATTACGCCGAAAGCGCCGGCCTCTGCGCCCCGCAACCGGGCGAATCCTTCGACCTCGAAGACATCCGCAAGGACGAGGAATGCACCGACACCGTGGGCATCCACCTGCGCGTCGACGATCGGAACCGCGTCTTTTTCCGAGTCAGCCTCGGCCACGAGGTGCAGACGCTCACCCGCGCCATGACCGCCATCCTCTGCAAAGGTCTCAACGGCTCCACCCCGGAGGAAATCCTCGCCCTCGAAGCGGATTTTGTCCCGCGCCTCATCGGTGCCGACCTCGTCCGCCAGCGCAGCCAGACCGTCTACTACGTGCTCGGTCGCATGAAGGCCGCCCTCACCGTGTGGAACAACCGCCGCCGCGCCGCCGGGGTCGCGTAAACCCACTGGTCGGCCGCACCCCCCGGGCCAGTCCCATGCCCCCCGCGGCAAACAGGGTTTCGGAAGGCCCGACAGGGCCCGCCACCACCGCGTTTCATGCCCCCCTCAGATCCCGCG
Organism: Verrucomicrobiales bacterium; assembly: GCA_023253495.1. GTDB lineage: Bacteria > Verrucomicrobiota > Verrucomicrobiia > Verrucomicrobiales > V1-33 > CAJBME01. The sequence goes on along the minus strand of JALRGF010000142.1, from coordinate 5,322 downwards.
GCAGACGGCGGCAAAATCCCGGGCCATCCGGGCCGCGGAAAATTCCGTCTCCACCGCCGCGCGGCCGCGGCGGCCGAGATCGGCCGCCAGCCCCGGAGTGAGCAACAACTGCTCAAGGGCGGCGGCCAGCGACCCGGCGTCGTCCGGAGCGCAGAGCGCGCCGCCGCCGGTGGCGTGGATGATTTCAGGAAAGGCGGCGTGATCCGGCTGGACGACCGGCACCCCGCAAGCCATGGCCTCGATGACGAACAGGCCGAACGATTCGCCGTAGGTCGCGGGCACGCTGAGCACGCTGAGCGACTGCAGGAAGGCGGTCTTTTCCGCGGCGGGAATGTTGGGCAGGAATTCGACCCGGTCGCGCACCCCGGCAGCGAGCAGGCGCGCTTCCTGAGCGGTGACATAATCGTCATCCACGGCTGTTTTCGCGCCGCCGACCCGCAGGCGCAACCCGGGCAGGTTGCCTCGTTGCTGGAGGAGGATGAAGGCGTCGATGAGCAGGTGCAGCCCCTTGCCGTGGCACATGCGGGCGAAATACCCGATGGTCGGCACCGGAGGCGGGGCCGGGGCCGGCACGAGCGCGTCCAGCGAAACCCCGTTGCGCACCACGGTGATCTTCTCCGGCGCGAGGGGCATCCGGCGCGCCATCAGATCAGCATAATACCGGCTGACGCCGACAAAGCGGTCGACGTGCGCCGCGGTCGCGGCCAGCCCGGCCCAGGCCTCGGTGCGATGAGGCTCGGGCAGGGAATCGAGGAATGAATCTTCACCCTGCAGGCTGCAGACGACGCGGCAACCGAGGGATTTTTTGATGCCGGCGGCCAGACCGGCGAGCAACCCGTTGCTGAGGGCGACGACCTCCGGCTGCAGCGGGGCCAGCCACTCGACGAGGCGGTTCCATTCCTTGGCCTGATGGCTGTCGGTGCCGCGCAGGGTTTCCACAGTCATTTCTCCCAGATCACGGGCACGGGTCATGCCGGCAAAGCGCGAGACGAACCGGAGCAGGCCGGTGGCGTCAAAGGCGCGATCCAGCCAGCGCGGGGTGCGCCGGAAGACCGGCAGCTTCTGCTGCAGGAACATGTTGATGCCGCCGGCAAAAAGCGGGGCGTCCGGACTGGCCGCCGGTTCATCAAGCACCAGCGGCAGATACAGCGGCACCAGAAAGGCATCATGGCCGTCCGCCCGCAGCGCGCGGACCAGCGCGTTGTCGCGATGGCAGTTGCCGCAATGAAAGTTTCCCGTGCCGGCCGTGAGATGCGCGATTTTCATCTTCCAGTCTACGCCGGCCGGGGCGACCGCGAGGCAGAAATCCGCGGACCACCGCCCTCACTGCACCGGACGCACCGCCCCCGGAAGCTCGGTCAGCCGGATGTCCTTGAACTCGATTTTGGTCGGACCGCCGGAATGCAACTGCAGGGCCAGATGACCGTAAAGCTCCCGCTGCTCCTTCGGTTGCCGGTCGTCGACCGGGGATCCGTCGGGCTTCAGTTCGGTGAACGTGCGGTCGAGCACCTTGGTGCTGGTCACTCCATTGAGCGCCAGGGTGATGTGTTCGCCGGCGGCGGTGATGACATATTCGTTCCAGTCACCCTTGCGAAAGGCCGCCTTGATCCGGTCAGCCTCGGCGAAACGCTCTTCCGTTTTCTGGCCGGCCCGGTCATGAACCGCCTTCACCCCATGCGGCCCGAGCAACCCGCGGCCATGTTCGTCCCAGAGCACCCCGACATAATTGGCCGCATTGTCGATGTCCGCCTGATAGCCTTTGATGTCGCCGCCGTCCAGCCGCTGGCTGCGGAATTGAATGCCCCCATTGGCATCGTCGCCGCCGGTCAGCCGGAATTTCAGACGCAATTCGAAATCCGCCACTTTGCCCCCGTTCCAGACGAGAAAGGCATTCTTCTGCAGCGGCTTTTCCGGCGTGCTCTCACCCACCAGGACATCGCCCTCGGCGCGCCAGAGCGACGGATCCCCCTCCCACCCGGCCAGACTGCCGGGTTGCACCAGATCCCGGGCGCCGTCCGGACCGGCCGGCGGCCGCTGCTGAAGATGGACAAACGTTCCTTTTTTGTTGCCGACCACGATGTCCGGTCGCGTGTCGCCATTGACATCCGCAGCCATCACCTGCGTGCCGATGCCGGAATCGTCGTCGACAAAATGCGGCACGAACGAGACCTGACCGGCCCCGCCTCCGCGCACGGTGCGGAACCAGTAGAGCACCGCCGGCTCCATGCCGCCGGGGTCCGCCCCGTTGTGCGCGAACCAGCGTTTGCCGGTGACGAAGTCGAGCACACCGTCACCGTCGAAATCCGCCACATCCACCGCATGGTGCTGGCTGAAGGCCACCCGGGTCGGGCTGGTGTCCGGCTGGTCTCCGATGATCAGGTGCTCCTTCCACGAGGTGCCGGCACCATTGAGGTTCTCAAACCACGACAGGCCGAACCCGTGCGCCGCCATCGAGGTCAGGATATCGTTGTCGCCATCCCCGTCAAAATCATAGGCGTACATCTGCGCGCCGCCCGTGCCAAAGGGGGCCTCATGCCCGGTCCAGACCGGCTGCCGGCGGCGGTCCGCCGGTTGCTCGAACCACCCGGACTTCCAGATAAAGTCGATCCGGCCGTCCTTGTTCACATCCCCCAGCCCCAGGCCGTGCGTGAACCGCCCCATGCCCGGAATCACCGGCGACACCGGCGTGAACCGCCACGGCATCGCCGGATCCTCCCAGTTCGGCTCGGCAAAACCGAAACGCTCCGCCACCGAACACACAATCTCCGGTTTGCCGTCGCCCGTCACATCAATGAAGGTCGGCGATTCATTGTCCACCCCGGTCAGCGCCACGTGCCGCTTCCACACCCCGGCCGCATCCCCCTGCGGGTTTTCAAACCAGTACGCCTCCTCGCCCGGAAACCCGAGCACCATCACATCGTCCCATCCGTCCCCGGTCAGATCATACACATATGCGATGAAATTCTTGGAATACGCCCGAACGTCAAACCGCGGTGAATCATAAATGGCCTTCCGGCGCTTGAAGTCCGGTCCGAAAAAAATGTTCGGCCCGGAAACCACGTCCCTCGCCCCATCCCGGTCAAAGTCACCCACCGCCGCCCCCTCGCTGTGAAATTCAGTGCTCAGCACCCGGGAGTCAAATGTGATCAGCGGCGCCGCCATGGCACCCGCCGGGGCGGCGGCAAGAAGAATCGGGAGCAGACGATAGGATTTCATAGGGGCTTCTCAGAGGTTGGGAACAGGACGCGCGCTTCCGCAATGACGGAGCACCACCGGAGGGGGAGCATACGCACCGCCGCCCGAAACCCAACTGAAAAACGACTCCCTCAGCGGTCACGACCAGCCCGCGCCCCCCGCGCCACCCCGGCAGGAGAAGGCGTGCACACGCAAGCCGACCCCCCAATCGCGCCGCCTCCCGGGAGATCCGCTTGAAAAACGACGCCTTCCGTGATAAGAACCTGACGCCATGCCCGCTGATCCCGAAGGACTGCACGAACGCGCCCGCCAGGCCGACAAAATCGTCAAAAACCCCTCACGCTACAAAATCTGCCAGGGGTGCGAGTCGATCGTCGTCGCCTCCGCCGTGACCTGCCCGTCGTGTCACAGCTACCGATTTGACGACAATGCGCAGGCCGTCGCCGAGCAGGCGCGCCGGCTCGCCCAGCGCGAACGGCAGTCGGTGCTGGCCATTGATTTTGAATGACCGGAGGCTCACCGCCTCCTTCGAAGACCGGTATATTTGGCACGAAACCTGCTGCGACAATGAGTCCCGAAGTTTTGCTCCGGGTGCCCGCCATCTGACATCGCTCCCACGGTCGATTTCGGTGTTGCAATCCTGAATGAACTGTGAACCATTCCCAAGCAGCTTTTATTTTTCCTGAAATTCAAGAGCTGCTGGAAAAGCATTATTACCAAACCCACATCATCAACCATGAACAAGACCCACCTGCTCTCGCTCATCGCTGGTAGCGCGGTCCTGGGATCGGCCCACGCCGGCACCAGCGCCCCCGCCTCGTCCGGCTCCGGATCCGCCGCCCCGCTGCTCTCCGAAGCGAGTTCCATGATCACCGGCAGCGTGACGCTCGGCTACGACACCGATTACGTCTACCGCGGCTTCGAAGTCCTTTCCGCCGACGGCAAAGAGGCCGACAACCTCGTGTGGGGCGCCTTGGATTTGAATGCGGCCCTCACCGACAAACTGTCCCTCAACTTCAACACCTGGTACGCCAGCTCCGCCAGCAGCAACTATGACGAGCTCGATGTGTACACCCGCCTGACTTACGACCTGGGCGTGGTGTCCGTCGGCCCGAGCTTCAAGTGGTACAACTACCCGCACTACCCCGGCTCGATCGACAACCAATACGAAATCGGTCTGGAGTTCTTTGCCTCGCCGGTCGAAAACCTCAATCTCAGCGCCGGTGCCTTCTATGAATTCGAAGCCGAGCAGTGGTACTTCCAGCTCGACGCGAACTATGCCATCAAGGTGACGGAAAACTTCAGCCTCGTGCCGGGCGCGACGATCTCGTATATCGATGTCGACAGTACCGAGTTTGCTCTGGATCTGAGCGATTTTCACCATGCGGCGGTTTATCTCAAGGCCCCGATCAAGCTGGCCAGCAACGTGGTCCTGACCCCGTATATCGCCGGCAACTTCCCGCTCAGCGACATCGATCACGTCCAGGACGAAATCGTCTACGGCGGCGCCAACATCTCGGTCAGCTTCTAAGCCGGATCGGGATCTGCATTGATCCGAATGTCAAACCTTCCGGCCCCCGGGCCGGAAGGTTTTTTTTGGTGGCGCGGCGGGCGGGGGCGGGCCAGTAAAAGGGTGATTCCGGACCATGCTGGTTGCCAAGGTGCTGATTGACGGGCCGCGGGAGTTGTCATTCGACTATGCGGTGCCCGGGGAGCTGGCGGACGCGGTGCGGCCGGGCAGCCGGGTGCGCATTCCGCTCGGCCCGCGTCGGGCGACGGGCACGGTGACGGCGGTGCGGGCCGGGACGGGGGCGGATGCGGTGTCCGGCTACCAGCTCAAACCGCTGCTCGGGGTGATTGCGGGACAGAGCGGGGTGCCGCCCACGCTGTTGCGTCTCGCGCAGTGGCTGGCGGACTATTACATGGCGCCGCTGGAACAGGTGATGCGCAGCCTGCTGCCGGTCGCGGTGCGCGCTGAAGCCACCGGTTTCCGCACGCGCAAGCGGGTGCGCCTGCCCGAGGAATGGACGGACAAACTGGCGGCGGCGGCGGCCGCCCTCGCGACCCGGGCGCCGCGGCAGGCGGAGGTGCTCGCTCAGCTGCGGGCCGCGGCGGACAACGGCGGGC
>JALRGF010000746.1 GCA_023253495.1 Verrucomicrobiales bacterium | reverse complement strand
GTCCACAACCGCACCATGCCGGGCAACGGTGCCGGATTGAACCGCGCCCAGTTCACCGGCCCGGGCTGCTGCTCCATGACCCACCAGCGGCCGCGGCCGACGCCGCGGTGCGGCAGCTCGTCAGCAAGGCGATCACCACCTCGCCCTCGGTGGTGATCGACGTGTTCACGGCGGCCGGGTTGCCGAAGCCGGACATCTCCATTCTCAGCGACCAATTCCTCGCCGAGGTGCGCGGACTCAAGCACAAGAATGTGGCGGCGGAACTGCTGGTGAAGCTGCTCAAGGATGAGCTGAAAACGCGGTCGAAGCGGAATCTGGTCCAGAGCCAGGCGTTCAGCGAGAAGCTGAAGCGGACGCTCAATGCGTACCACAACCGCGCCATCTCGACGATGCAGGTGATCGAGGAGCTGATCAAACTCGCCAAGGACCTCGACGCCGCCACCAAACGCGGCGAGGACCTCGGTCTGACCGACGACGAGGTCGCCTTCTACGACGCCCTCGCCGCGAACGATTCAGCGAAAACTGCGATGGGGGACGCCAAGCTGAAAGTGATCGCGGCCGAGCTGATCACCAAGGTGAAGCAGAGTGTGACCATCGACTGGACGGTGCGGGAAAGCGCCCGGGCGAGAATCAAGGTGATGGTCAAGCGCATCCTGCGGAAACACGGTTACCCGCCGGACCTGCAGGAGGAAGCGGTGAAGACGGTGCTCGCGCAGGCGGAGTTGCTGTGCGCGGAGTGGGTGTGAGGGGCCGGCTTTCCGATGGTATGACGCGGGGCCGCGATGGAGCGGCAGGGGCATGAGCCGGGAACCGGTGACAACGAGTGGCTGCAGAAGTTCCTCCAGCATCGGATCGGTGATCAGCGCCGTGCGCGCTTGATCGGCAAATGGCTCAAAGCGGGCGACATGGAATCCGACCACTGGCAGATGCGTCCCTGCCGCGACCTCTGCGGGTGGCATTTGCGCTTTGGCGATTGCCGGCTTTTGGTGGGCGGATGTCGCGCAAATTGAGCACCCTGGCCCCGGACTGGTGGGACTACACCACGCTGGAGGATGATTTGATCCGAGATGCGGCGGCATTGAGCGAGCGCGATCTGGTCCAGTTGTCCCGTCCCGGGTTCCGGGTGGTGCTGTATGACACGCTGGAGGACTTTTATCTGGCGGAGGCGCTGGAGTATATCACGGCGTGGCGGCAGGCGACGGCCGACAACCCGGTGGGCATCTGCGGGCCGATCGGGCCGACCGAGCAGCTGCCGCTGGTGGCGCGACTGGTCAATGAACTCGGGCTGGCGCTGGGCGACGCGCATTTCTGGGGGATGGACGAGTGGTATGACGCGGCCACCGGGCGGGAGGTGCCGGTGACGCATCCGTTGTCCTTTGAGCGCGCCGACCGCGAGCTGTGTTTTGACCGCCTGCGGCCGGAGCTGGCGATGCCTGAGGCGAACCTGCATTTCCCGAAGGCGGAGGTGTCGGCCTACCGGGCGAGCTGGCGGGCCGGGGTGCGGTGTGCGGTGATGCAGGGCGGGCAGGGCGACATCAAGCATTGGGCGTTCAACGACCCGGTGCGGCGGGCCGGCGCCCATGTGGACGCGCCGCCGACCCCGTTGGAATTCCGGGCGCTGGCGACGCGGGTGGTCGAGCTGCATCCGGTCACCCTGATGCAGAATGCGCGGACCTCCGGCGGCGGCAATGTCACCCTGGTGCCGACGCAGGCGATCACGGTGGGTCCGGCGGAGACCTGGCTGGCGGAGAAAGTGTCGATCTGGCACGCCGGCACCCACGACAACCCGCTGGGGCAGCGCTTGACGGCATTGATGATCTCGAAGGGGGTGGAAGATGCGGCGGTGCCGATGTCGCTCCTGGCCGGGCATCCCAATGTGCAGTTCAACTACTTCCGCGGCGGCCTCGGTTCGTGTGCAGTGGAGATGCATTGACGGGGGGGCTTCGGTCCTTTGGGGAAATCTCCCGTGGCGAGATAAGGCTGGCGCCGCAGGGAAACGGCGCATGGTAAACAAAGGCGCCTGAAGAGGGCGCTTTCCGATCATGTCCAGTCCCACCGACGCCCCGCCGGACACCTCGCCGCCCAAGGCGCTTGCCGCCACGGAGGCGGGCAACTATTTCGTGTCGAACTACCCGCCGTACGCCTACTGGAAAGAGGAGTATGTGCCGGAGGTGGCGCGGGTGCTTGATGGCGAGCCGCGGCCGGACGTGCCGCTCGGGGTGTATTTCCACATCCCGTTCTGCCGGAAGCGGTGTCACTTCTGTTATTTCCGGGTGTATACCGACAAAGGGCCGGACGAGATCAAGCGGTATGTGCGGGCGGGCATGGAGGAATTTGCCATGTATGCGAAGCGGCGGTACCTGCAAGGCCGGAAGCCGCGCTTCGTGTATTTCGGTGGCGGCACTCCGAGTTACCTCTCGGTGCCGCAGCTGGAGGAACTGACCCGGCACATGAAGGAGCTGTTGCCGTGGGACGAGATTGAGGAAGTGACCTTCGAGTGTGAGCCGGGCACCTTGACGGAGAAGAAGCTCGATGCCATCCGCGCGATGGGGGTGACCCGGCTGAGTCTGGGCGTGGAAAATTTCGACGACCACATTCTCGAGATCAACGGGCGGGCGCACCGCAGCCGGGAGATCGAGCGCGCCTACGGGTATGCCCGCAAGATCGGGTTTCCGCAGATCAACATCGACCTGATTGCCGGGATGGTTGAGGAGACCGAGGAGAACTGGCACCGGTGCATCGAAAAAGCGCGCGCCCTCGAGCCCGACTGCCTGACGATTTACCAGATGGAGGTGCCGTACAATACCGGGATCTACAAAACGATGCAGGAGCAGGGGAAGCTGGTGGCTCCGGTGGCCGACTGGCCGACCAAGCGTCGCTGGGTCAGCGAGGCGTTTGCCGCCTTTGAGAAAGACGGGTACGAGATCAGCAGTGCGTACACCATCGTGCGGAACAAGGCGACGACGCGGTTCGTCTACCGCGACGGGCTTTTCAGCGGGGCCGACCTGCTGCCGCTCGGCGTGGCCAGCTTCGGTCACCTCGGTGGCGTGCACCTCCAGAACAATGCGGACATCGCGGCTTATTGCGACGCCATTGAGCGCGGCGAACACGCGATTTTCCGCGCGTACGTGACCGATCCCGACGAGCGCCTGATCCGGGAATTCATCCTGCAGATGAAACTGGGCGCGGTGCATCCGTCGCAGTACCAGGCGAAGTTCGGGGTCGATGTGCGCCATCGGTTTGCGCCCCAGCTGGCGTGGCTGGCAGCCGAGGGGTTTCTGGTGGCGGGCGGGCCGTCCGACGACATCCGCCTGACCCGTGACGGTCTGCTCCAGGTTGACCGGTTGCTGCACGAATTTTTCCTGCCCCATCACCGTGGAGGGCGCTATACATGAGGCTTTCGCTGAAAGACGAGCGGGAGCTGGCGGAGGCCATGCACCTGCTCATGCCGCTTCATTTTTTTTACGAACAGGACCGGCGCCCGATGCCGGTGGTGCAGTTCATCGAGCCGACGGAAATGCCGTCGGTCGAGCGCGGACTGCT
>JALRGF010000719.1 GCA_023253495.1 Verrucomicrobiales bacterium | reverse complement strand
CCTGACCCGGATGCCCCTCCAGGACGATCTGCAGCGGTTTGATCTGGAGCTGTTCTTTGCGGAACGGGCGGAGCTGCTTCCTCCTTGACAGGGACGGGCGGCCCCGGCCCGCGGAGGGTTTGTGCGGGTGACGCTCGGTTGCCGTGGATTTTCCACCGCCGCCCGGCTCAGCGCACCTTGATGCTGGTGACCGACTCGAGGATGACGGTGATCATCATGTAGGCGACCATGCCAACGAGAATGGCCATAAAGATGGTCACGATGTGAGGGATGGCGGCTTGGAGACGGATGATTTTTTTCTCCAGCTCCTTGTCGTAGCGCTCGGCGGTCCGGCGCAGGGCGAGCGGCAGGTCGCCGGTCTGTTCCCCGACGGTGATCATGTCGGTCATGAGCGGCGGGAAAAACCCGACGCGTTTGAGCGCTTTGGCGAGCGATCCGCCCTCCCCGACCATGCTGATGACCTGGTCGAGCAGACGCCGGACGTAAATGTTCTGGGTGGCGTCGCGCGACAACTCAAGGGCGCGCAGGAGCGGCAGGCCGTTGTCGACGAGGTTGGCCAGGGTTTCGAGGAACTGGACGAAGAAACGGCCGGTGAGGATCGGTCCGACCATGGGCAGGCCGAGGCGCACGCGGTCCCATCCCGGCCGGTAGACCGGATTGGTGGTGATTTTCTGGAAGAGGAACATCCCCGCGGCGATGGCCAGAAGGATGACCCACCAGTACGCCTTCACAAAATCACCCGCCCCCATCATGATCTGCGCGGGCAGGGGCAGCGGCTTGTTCGAGCTTTTGAGCAGGCTCGCCAGCTGCGGCACGAGGAAGGTCACAAACAATCCGGAGACGAGCATGCCGGCGAAAAAAAGGAAGGCCGGATAAATGAGCGCGGTGATCACGCTGCTCTGGAGCTCGGCGATACTCTTGAGGTACTGGGCCTGGCGCTTGAGGATGACGCCGAGCGCGCCGGAAATTTCACCGGCCGCCGCCATCGAGCAGTAGAGCTCCCCGAAGTTGGGCGAAGCCGTCCGCAGCGAGGCCGAAAAACTGCCGCCGTCCCGCACCTTCTGTCGGAGCAAGCCCGAGACCTGCTTGAGCGGCCCGAGTTCGTCACGGCTCTCCATGATGCGCAGGGCCGGCTCCAGCTGCAGGCCGGCGCTCAGCAGATCGCTCAACTCCTCGGTAAAAAGGATCACCTGTTTCCGGGAAAGCCGGACCGGCCCCTTGGGCAGGGCCGCGGCTCCCTCCGCCTTGGCCGTGGCCGGCGCTTTCGCTTCCGCGGGTTTGCGCGCGGAGTCGCCGGATCGGGTGGGTTCCGCAGCCTTGCTGTCGGACGGTTTTTTTGGCGGGGCGGCCGCGGGTCCGTCGCCCTCTTTGACGGCGATCGACACCGGCTGCAGTCCGCTGCGGTCGAGACGGCGCATGGCCTCTCCTCGGTCGTTGGCAGTCAGCTCCCCGCGGGCCAGGGAACCGTCGGGCTTGAGCGCGCTGTAGGCAAAGGTGGGCATGGGATCGGAAAACTTGAGACCATCGTGGCCCCAATCGGTTGAAAATCATCCTCGTTTCCGGTCGCACAGGATTTTCGCAGAATCCGCTGGGCCGCAGGCGGGGAAGCGCGCATGGTGCCACACCATGATGCCGGTGACGGGCAAGACGTTTTCCATCGAAGCGCGCGAGCTGTGGTTCCAGCTGCGGCAGGCGCCGTTGCAGGAGGAGCTGTTGCGGCCGGTGTTCGTGTGGGGGGTCGGGCTGGGCACGCTGCTGCTGCTGGTGGCTCTGCTGGTCCGCGACTCCGGGCTGAAGCGCAGCGCCCTCGTCCTGATGGGCGCGGCCGGACTGGCGGTCATTCCGTATCTGCAACTGCGGACGGAGGGGGCCCGCCGCCTGCCGCCTCGTACGGATCTGTCGGCGAAAGTGACCCGCCTGCGGGTTGAGTCGCGCTGGGTGTTCCTCACCCTCGGCGGTCTGGCTCTCGGCACGGCCGTTTTCGGGGCGCGCACCCGCTATGGCGGCGCTCTCACCGCCGCCACCGTCGTCGCGGGCCTCGGAGCCACCGCCACCGGGCTCTGGCTGGCCGCCCACGAGGCCGGAGCCATGCCCATTTCACCGCGCCCACTCTTCCCGCTGCCCCGTAATACCATGGAGGCACCACCGCGCTCGCTGCCGGGGCGGTGAGCCGCCGGGCGCCGTCCGCCGCTTGATCTCCCGGCCGGAATCGCTAGCATTTCGAATCATGTCCGTCCATTGCCCCGTTCCCGCCGCGCCGCGCCCCTCCCTTTCGCGGTCATCTTTTCCGGGCGGTCGTTGGCTGGGCCTCGTCGCCGTGGGGATCCTGACGGTCGGAACAGCCATGGCGGTGCCGGTTTCGGCTTTCGCCCTGAACGACCTCAATGAACGCTCCGAGCGGATCGGTCAGTCGATTTCACCGCGCGACTACGGCCAGTGGATTTCCGCTTATTACTTCGGCAACGAAGGATGAAGCACCTGTCAGGCCCAGTTTGGCGCCCTTCAGACCATCACCGAGGAACTCGACGGCGCCACCGACCGGCCGCTCCAGATCATCGGGCTCAACATGTCCCGGTACGCCGGCACGGAATTCACCCTGACCATGATGACCAGCGGGCGCACCATGCCGTGGATGCGCTGTCAGCCGATGGGGGGAACCAACGACCCCTCGACCTCGTGGGCCGTGCCCGACGGCCGCGGCGGCACCCGCCCGCCACTCTACCGCGAACTGGTCGTACTGGACCATCGCAACGAAGTCATTCTCTCATTTGACCTCGCCAGCAAACCGATCGACGGCGCCGCCAACACCGCCCAGCGGGCGCTTGTCCGCGACGCCCTGCGCACCGCCGCCGCCCTCGAGGACACCGATGGCGACCGGCTGCCGGACGCGTGGGAAAACGATTTTTTCGGGCGGCTCGACGCCGTCTCCGCCGACACCCCGACCGCCTCCGGCCTCACTGCCTGGCTCGCCTACGGCCTGGGTCAGTCACCGCAGGCGGCCAGCGACGCCATGGGGCTCCGCCTGGTTCGCGGCGGCACCGGGTTTCAGCTCAGCTACACCCGTCGGCTCGACCGTCGGCCGGCCATGCTTTGGAAATTCCAGCGCAGCCAGGATCTGGGGCGCTGGTTCGACTGGCTCGACCTCACCGGAGGGACCGTCATGACCCGCTATGACGGGACCGGCACGGAAACAGTGACCCACTTGTTGCCGGATGATACCAGTGCACTCTCCGCCTTCCGCCTCGTTCTCAGCGCAGGGGTTGATCCCCCGCGCTGAGGAAAGTGAGAAAACCGCTGGAAATTACGGAGCCCCTAACTCTCTCTGTCGCCGTCCAGCCGCTGTGGCTGGTCCCCGCAACCACAGACCACCACTACTCCGATCATGAAAAATACTGCTCTTCTCCTCCTCGCCGTCGCCGCCGCCAGCCTCACGCTGAGCGCCTGCCAGTCGAAGGACACCGCCCCGGCTCCCGCCCCGGTGCCCCCCGGTGGTTACTCTTCCGGCAAGTAAGCTGGACACCGGATCATCCCCGATTAATCTGATGGGCGGTGCGGCATAAGCCG
>JALRGF010000641.1 GCA_023253495.1 Verrucomicrobiales bacterium | reverse complement strand
TCGACTACCACTCAAACACACCGGCCGGCACCCTCATCGAGGACACGCTCAACAATCGCAAAGCTCCCGCCGAAGTGCGCCTCGGTGGATACCTCGACGCCGCCGCCACCGCCGCCGCCACCCTCAAAGCCAACCCCGGTGATACCCAGGCCAGGGACGACTACAATTTCGCCGTCAGCCGGATCGTCGAAATCGTGAACCAGTCAGGCCTCCAGCCGTGGAAGGAGCCGGTCCGCTGCCCGGGGGCCCGCGGCGAATGGATCTTCGGCCACAACTCCGGCATCCATCGCGCTCTCGACCCCTCCCTCTTCCGGTTCGTGCCGAGCGACCGCTACGACTTCAAGGGGCGCCTCGTCCGGAATCGTGTCACCAAAGAAGGTCTGGGTGCCCCCGTGGTGGTGAGCAGCCGCGACTTTGACCCGACCACCATCGACCCGTTCGCCCAGGGCCGCTATGCCTACTACGGCATGACCGCGATCATCCGGTTCGACGGTTCGAGGGCCACCGCTTCCGTCATTGATCCGCTGACCACGGAAACCGTTCCCTTCAACGGCCGCGTGTTTCCTCTGGCCGCTGATTTCACCGCGCCCATCGGGCTGGCGCTGGCCGAGCTGAAACCGCGGAAGATGGAAATCCAACGGATGTTCAAACCGGATGCCTTCCGCCAGTCCACCCGCCTGGCCCGCCTCCAACCGTACGACCCGGATAAAATCCCGGTGCTTTTTATTCACGGACTCGGCGATTCCCAGGCGACCTGGGCCCCCATGATCGAAGGCCTGCGCGGTGACGCTGACATCCGCCGGAATTTCCAGTTCTGGTTCTTCAGCTATCCCACCGGCTACCCCTACCCGATGATGGCCGCCCAGCTGCGCCGGCAGATTGATGCCATCAAGGCGCGCTACCCCGACCAGAAACGCATGGTCGTCATCGGCCACAGTATGGGCGGCATGATCGCCCGCACCCTGATCACCGACAGCGGCTCGCACCTCTGGAACGCGTATTTCACGACTCCGCCGTCAAAAACCGCACTCTCGCCCGGCACCCTCGGCCTGATGAAGGAGGCCCTCATCTTCAAACCACGCCCCGAGGTGGCCCGCGTCATCTTCGTCTCCGCCTCCCTGCGCGGCAGTGACATGGCCACCGGCTTTCTCGGACGAGCCGGCAGAAAACTCATCGGCGCCCCGGCCGACCTTTCCGAAGCCGGCCAGGAAGCCCTGCGCCTGGCCCGACCGGCCGCCGACGGCGGCCAGATCACCCGCATGCCGAACAGCGTGGACGCCCTCGACCCGAAAAACCGTTTCCTGCTGACCATCAACGAACTCCCGACCGCCAAAGGCATCCCGTACCACTCGATCATCGGCGACCGCGGCAAGGGTGGGAACCGCGACCGCACCAAACCGGTCAGCACCGACGGCATCGTGCCGTACTGGAGCAGCCACATCGACGGCGCCCGCAGCGAGCTCATCGTGCCCAGCGACCACTGGTCCAACCGCCATCCGCAGGCCATTGAGGAAGTGCGCCGCATCCTCATGGAACACCTCCGCAGCCGCTGAAACCCACCGACCGCCCCGTGCCGGTCCCTCATCAATCATGGCTGAAGGCATCACCCGAACGGTTGTCTGGCACAACGGCCGCCTCGTTCGGGCGGAGGATGTGCGCCTTTCCCCGTTCGACCAGGGGCTGACCATCGGCCTCGGCGCCTTCGAAACCCTGGTAGCCGCCGGCGGCGAACCGTTCGCCTTCTCCCGCCACTGGAACCGCCTCGCCCACAGTTGCCGCGGCCTCGGCCTGCCGCTGCCTGATCGCACCGCCGTCGCCGATGCCCTGCGCGCCGTGGCCGCCGCCAACCACCACCACTACGGTCGCCTGCGCCTCACCGTGACCGCCGGACCCGGCCCTCTCGGGTCCGACCGCGCCGCCGAGCCGCAGCCGACCTGCCTCGTCGCCTCCGCCCCGCGGCCGGTCTGGCCACCGCTGGCCCACGTCATTCTCCTGCCGTGGGCGCGCCACCACCACAGCCCGCTGGCCGGCCTCAAATCAACCAGCTACGCCGAAAACTCCCTGGCCCTGGCCGAAGCTCGCCGCCGCCATGCCGACGAAGCCCTGCTCGCCAATACCTCCGGAAACCTCTGCGAGGGGAGCGGCTCCAATGTTTTTGTGGTGCGCGACGGGCGTCTGCTCACCCCGCCGCTCGCCGACGGCTGCCTCGCCGGCGTCACCCGCGCCCTCGTCCTCGAACTGGCCCGCGATCTGGGAATCGAGTGCGCCGAATCCTCCTTGCTCCCTGCTGCCGTCAGCGAAGCCGACGAGGCCTTCCTCACCTCGACAACCCGCGACATCCATCCGATCGGCCGCATCGACGATACCCGCCTCGCGGCCGCGCCCGGTCCGCTCACCCGGCGGCTTCAACAGGCGTGGCACGAGCGGTTTCCGGCCCCGATAATTGATCCGTGAACACCGAACGGAAGCGTGCGGGGAAAGGAGTTGCCTTTGCCTTCGTCGAAATTACTATACTCTGCTTAGGTAATTTTTCATGAAGATCCTTCTTTCTCTTGTCCTGCTCGCCGGGGTGGCCGTCGCCTTCCTGCTGTCGACGACCAATGCCAATCCGGTGGAACTGGGTGCGGACGCCCCGCCGGTCAAAGCCGTCAACCACAAAGGGGAGACGGTTGACCTCGCGGCCGCCTACCGGAAGGGACCGGTGGTCATTTATTTTTACCCCAAGGCGGACACGCCGGGCTGCACCAAGCAGGCGTGCAGCTTGCGCGACGCCTTTGCCACCTTGACGGAAAAAGGAGTGACCGTCTTCGGGGTGAGCCACGACAGTGTGGAGGCGCAGAAGGAATTTCATGACAAGTACAAACTGCCATTCGACCTCCTGGCCGACAAAAAGAAGGAATTGAGCAAGGCCTTCGGGGTGCCGAGCAACCAGCTGGGCATGGCCAGCCGTCAGGCATTCCTGATTCTGGGTGGAAAAATTGTCTGGCGCGACTTGAAGGCGTCGACCGACAAACAGGCGGAAGACGTGCTGGCGGCCTTGGCGGCGTTGCCGGCGGCGAAATAAGCTGGCGCGGCGCGCGGCGCGGCCGATGGTTCGGCTGTTCCCTGAGCGGGGCCGGCCTCAGGGTCTCGTGACACGGGATTTCGCCGGGCGGATTTTGAATACCGGGTCGCTTTCCATGACGCAGCGCACGCTTTTTCCCGTTCTTCTGGTCGGCCTGCCGATCGGCCTGGCCATTTCCGTTGTGGTGGCCTTGTACCTGTATTACCACCCGCTGGACAT
>JALRGF010000592.1 GCA_023253495.1 Verrucomicrobiales bacterium | reverse complement strand
GACATGGCGGCGTGGTCGCTGTCGGGCGGCGCGACGCTCACCCTGCCGGGATTCGACCCCGCGCGGCCCGCCAGCCATTTTCTCAACGAATACGAACGGATCATCCTCAGTTCCGCTGACCCGGCGACGACAAGGGCTGCCTACCCCACGCTCGGCGCCGGCACCCGGGTCTTCGGGCCGTGGACCGGCTCGCTGAGCAATGCCGGCGACACCGTGGTCGTCCGGGACGCGGTCGGCGCCCTGCAGGCGCAGGTGAGCTTCGGCGACGACAACGAGTGGCCGGTGGCCGCGGACGGCACCGGGCACTCGCTCGTCCTCATCAATGAAAACCGGGATATTGACGACTGGCGGAACTGGAAGCCGAGCCCGCGGCGCGGCGGCAGCCCGGGCCAGTCGGACCCGCGCCGGCCTGAGGAGCCGCTGGCTGTCACCGAGCCGTCGCTGGCCTCCGCCTACGTCGTCACCGACTACAACAGCACCCCGGCCAGCAACGGCGTGCCGGCGCCGGCGCGGCCGGGCGACACCAAATGGAAATTTTACGCTGACGCCGCGGCCCCGCCGGCCGAGTGGCGGACGACGACCTTTGACGACAGTGGCTGGGGGCCCTCGGACCCTTCGCTCGGGTACGCACCGCTCGGGTTCGAGCCGTCGCCGTCATCGGCGTTGTTTCCGGGCATCCGCACGGCGGTGCCGGCGAACCAGCCGCTGGCGACGTATTATTTCCGGACCACCTTCCAGTGGAACGGCCCGCTGACCGGGGCGACGGCTGTCTTTGATCAGTTTCTGGACGACGGGGCGCTTGTCTGGCTCAACGGCCAGAGCCTGGTGCGCGAGCGCCTGGCCACCGGCACCATCACCCATGCCTCGCTGGCCAATGCCGAGTCACCGGACGGCGCCGAGGAATTCAATCGCATGCCGGTGACCAGCGCCATCCTCAATGGCAAGCTGGCGGCCGGCACCAACACCCTGGCGGTGGAAGTCCACAATCGTGCGACGGCCAACGACGACATGGTCATGGCGCTGCGGATGAAAATTCTCACCACTATTCCCGGAGTGGTCATCAATGAGGTGCGTCCGTCCGCGGTGGCCGGTCAGGGGTTTGTCGAGTTTCACAACCCGCTCGGCACTCCGGTCGATCTGCAGGGGCATTATCTGAGCAGCGACCCGAACGCCCTCCAACGCCACCGCATCGAGGCCCCGCTGGTCGTGCCGGCCGGCGGGCTGGCCACCATCGATTTCGCGTCCTCCGGCCTGAAAGTCGACAGCCCGGTCGAGGTCTACCTGACCCGCCCCGACGGCATCAGCAAAATGGCCGCAGCCTCGCTGCGGGTGCCGCTCGACGGACGGTCCGCCGGCCGCAAGCCGGCCGGGGGCGCCTCGTGGTATGTCTTTGCCACGCCGACTCCCGGGGCCGCCAATCAGTCGACCTCCCTGCCGGCGGCTCCCCCGCTCCGTCTCAGCGAGGTGCATCACAGCGGAGCCGGGCGCGTGACGTGGATCGAGGTGGCCAATCCGTCCGCTTCCTCGGCAGCGGCCGCCGGATTGTTTCTTTCCGATTCCCGTGACCTGACCAACCGGGTGCCGCTGACTGGAACAGTGGCGGCCGGCAGTTTTCTGAGTGTGCCGGTCGATTACCCGGTGCCTTCCAATGGCGACTTGTATCTGTATCTGGTCGACGCGGAATCCACCGTGCTCGAC
>JALRGF010000580.1 GCA_023253495.1 Verrucomicrobiales bacterium | reverse complement strand
GCAACCACGAGTGACAGGCAGCAGGCGGCCAGGTAGGCGGCCGCCGCGATGACCAGCGGGTCGCCCAGAGGCCGCCAGTCGAGTCGGCGGGCGACCGCGGGCACCAGGAGCAGGGCCGGCGCGGCGGCCAGGAGCAGGGCCATGGCGGTCAGCAGCCGCGGCAGCTGGGAGACGTCGTAGGCGGCCGGGTCGATCACCGCATGCACGCCGACGAGCGTTGCCGCGAGCAGCAGCGTGGCCACGAGCCATCCCCACATCCGGGCAAGCAGATCCTCACCCGCATCCCGCCGGCCCCCGTCACCGCCGCCAGCGCCGCCACCGCCGCCGCCACCCGCCGCCGCCAGCGCCTTGTTCTCTCCACGGTTTCCTCTCCCGAATCCGGAATCGGAAATCGGGGTTGCCATCCGCGTTTATACTGGTATGCGTATATAGTTATCGTGTGTCTCGTACCATTTCCACCGCCCTCGGACCCGCCGGTGCCTCCCGCATCCGCAGTGCCCGCCACGGCCTCCACTTCCTTTCCTTACCCCGCTCCGCCCCGCTCATGAAAACCACCCGATTCCTAGTCCTCGCCTCCTTGCTCGGCTTTGCCACGTCCCTTCCATTGGCCGGCCAGGGTCCGGGTCGCGGCGGGCGCGGCCCCGGTGGCGGCGGTGGTCACGGCGGTGGCGGCCCGGGTGGTTTCCAGGAGGCCATCCACACCCTTTTTGACAACCACACGCAGATCCGGCGCTCGGTCGAACTGACCGCCACCGGCTACAAATCGCGCACCGTTTCCGACAACCCGGAAATCGCCATGACGCTGCAGAAGCACGTGCGGGAAATGCGCGAGCGCCTCGGCTCCGGGCGCATGGTCCGTCGCTGGGACCCCGCCTTCGCCGAACTGGTCGAGCACTACCAGGAGATCGACCACGAGTTCAAGGAGGTCGACGGCGGCGTGGAAATGATCGCCTCCGGCCGCACCCCGGAAGCCATCAAAGTAGCGCAGAACCACGCCCGCATCGTCAGCGGCTTCGTCGAGAAAGGCCCGGCCCAAATGCACGAAAAACACGCCCCGGCCCTCGCTGAAACGGCACCCGCCGATGCGGCATCAACACCAGCCCCGGCCGCCCCGGCCGATGCCGACGCCCCCCACAATCCGCAGCCGCCACAGGAAAACCAAGGCCCGCAGGAAAGCCCGCCCGCCACGCCGACGGACCCCGACCCCTGCCACGACCGGAAAACGTGCGCGGCCTGCGCCAGCCACCACGACAAATCATGCGAAGCCTGCTCCGGCAGCGACACCACGGCCTGCCAAACCAGCTCCGTCGGTGCCACCAAGGCGTGTGGGGCATGCGGCTCCGGCAGCAATACCAAAGCGTGTGGGACCTGCTCCGCCAGCGGCACCAAGGCGCGTGGGACCTGCTCCGGCACCAACGGCAAAAACACAGGTTCCCCCACCCCCGCCACCGGCTGCCATTCCACAAAGAAGGCCGCCGGGAACGCCGGCCCGCACTGCCGGAAGGCCGGCCACCACGACGCCAGCCGGACCACCCCCGCTCCCGCCCGATAATCCACCCGGCCCGCCCGGGAAACTCCGCCCCCGTCGGCCCAAGCCCTCGCGTCCCTCACGCTGCCCTTGACACACTTTGCAATTTGGCAAAATATCCCTCCATGCCCGCCGCCCCTCGCCCCCCTGCCCGCAAGTCCCCGGCGGACTTCCGCCAGTCCGCGGAAGTCTTCAAGGCTCTCAGCAACGCCAACCGCCTGCTCATCATCGACGCCCTCAGCACCGGCGAACACTGCGTGGCCGACCTCACCGAACTGGTCGGACTGGACATGTCCACCGTTTCCAACCACCTCGCCGTGCTCCGCAACGTCGGCCTGGTCACCGACGACCGCCGCGGCACCCAGGTGTTTTACTCGCTGCGCGACCCCTGCGTGATGAACATGTTCTGCTGCCTCGATGACTTCCGCGCGGGCCGGCCGCGATGAGGCCCGCTTTTGCTGTTGTTACTTTGCCACTTTGCCACTTTTCCCATTGTCTCACCTTCCCTTTGCTGTGATTTTATGACCATCGTTCAAATCTATGATCCGCCGATGTGCTGTGCCACCGGCGTGTGCGGCCCGGACATTGACCCGGATCTGGTGAATTTTGCGGCGGTGCTGGCCGGGCTGGGGGCGCAGGGGGTCCGGGTCGAGCGCTACAACCTGGCGCAGCAGCCGGCGGCTTTTGCGCAGAATGCCGCGGTGAAGGCCCTGCTGGCGACGGGGGGTGCGGACGTTTTGCCGGTCATTTTCATCAACGGGCGGGTGCATCTGCAGGGCCGGTATCCCACGGATGCGGAGCGTCCGGGCTTTATTCGCGAGGTGATGGGGACCGCCGGGGAGGCTTCCTCGTGAACCTGCCGCTCTATCGTCCTGAGGCGGCCACGGCGACCCGGTTTCTTTTTTTCACCGGCAAAGGCGGAGTGGGCAAGACCTCGCTGTCCTGTGCCACCGCGCTCCGGCTGGCGGAATCGGGCCGGCAGGTTCTGCTGGTCAGCACTGATCCGGCGTCGAACCTCGATGAGGTGCTGGAAACCACGCTGACCGGCACGCCCACCCCGATCGTCGGGGCCCCGGGACTGTCCGCGCTGAACATCAATCCGGCCGCGGCCGCCGCCGCCTATCGCGAACGACTGATCAGCCCGATGCGCGGCCTGCTGCCGGAAGCCGCGCTGCAACGCATGGAGGAGCAGCTTTCCGGTTCGTGCACCGTGGAGATGGCCGCGTTCGACGAGTTTTCCGCTCTGCTCGGCGACCCCGCAGCCTCCGCCGCCTTTGACCATGTGGTTTTTGACACGGCGCCGACCGGCCACACCCTGCGCCTGATCCGCCTGGCCGGGGCCTGGAACCAGTTTCTCGATACCTCCACCAGCGGCACCTCATGCCTCGGACCACTGGCCGGCCTGGAAAAACAGCGGAGCCTTTACGAGGCCACCGTGGCCACCCTCGCCGACACCTCGGCTTCCACCCTCATTCTCGTCAGCCGGCCGCAGCCAGCCGCTCTGCGCGAGGCCGAACGCACCGCGTCCGAATTGTGCGCTCTCGGCCTGACCAACCAGCGGCTCGTCATCAACGGCACCTTTGCCACCACCTGCCCCCAGGACGCCACCGCCCGCGCCCTTGAGCAGCGCGGAGACCGGGCCCTCGCCGACGCCGCCAGCTTCCTCCGCCGCCAGCCCAGCTTCCGCGTGCCGCTGCGTTCCATCAACATTCTCGGCCTCGCCGGCCTGCGCACCCTGCTCCAGGAGACCACCGCCGATGACCATACCCCGCCCCAGGCGCTGCCGGAACCGCTGCCTGGCAGCCTGGAACGCCTGGACTCGCTCGTCGACACCATCGCCGCTCGAGGCCATGGCGTGGTCATGACCATGGGCAAGGGAGGTGTCGGCAAAACCACCGTGGCCGCCGCCATCGCCGTCGCTTTGGCGCGCCGGGGCCACGCCGTGCTCCTCAGCACCACCGACCCGGCCGCCCACCTCTCCGAAACTCTCGACGGACAGGTGGACGGACTCACCCTCAGCCGCATTGATCCCGCTGCCGAGACCGCCGCCTACACCGCCGAAGTGCTGACCACCCGCGGAAGTCAGCTCGACCCCGCCGCCCGCGCCCTGCTCGAGGAGGACCTGCGATCTCCCTGCACCGAGGAAATCGCCGTCTTCCGCGCCTTTGCCCGGGAAATCGATCGCGCCACCCACCGCTTTGTCGTGCTCGATACCGCCCCCACCGGGCACACTCTGCTCCTGCTCGACGCCAGCGAGGCGTACCACCGCGAACTGGAACGCCAGGCCCGCGGCTCTCAACCCAGGGAGGTGCTCCACCTGCTCGAACGTCTGCGGGATCCTTCGTTCACCCGCATCCTGCTCGTCACCCTGCCCGAGGCCACCCCGGTCCACGAGGCCGCCGCCCTGCAGTCCGACCTGCGCCGCGCCGGCATCGAGCCGTTCGCCTGGGTGATCAACCAAAGTCTGCACCACAGCGGCACCTGCGATCCCCTGCTGCAGCACCGCGAACGCGCCGAACACCGGTACATCCGGGAAATCACCGACACCCACGCCACCAGAACCGCCTGGCTGCCGTGGCAGGCCGAGGAGCCCACCGGACCCGAGTCCCTCGCCCGGCTCGCCGCCGCCGCGATCCCGCCACCCCCTTCACCCGCACCTCACCCATGAGCACCGAACCCAACCCCATGAGCCTCTTTGAACGCCGGCTGACTCTCTGGGTCGCCCTGTGCATTCTCGCCGGCATCGGCCTCGGAAAACTGGCACCCGGTCTGGCGCGCTCGCTGGACGCCATGGCCCTGCATGTCAACGGGGCCCCGGTCGTCTCCATCCCGATCGCCCTCTGTCTGTTTTTCATGATGTACCCGATCATGGTGAAGATTGATTTTGCCGAGGTGGTCAAAGCCGGGCGCCATCCCCGGCCGGTCCTGCTGACGCTGATCGTCAACTGGGGGATCAAGCCGTTCACCATGCTGGGCCTTGCCACGTTGTTTCTGGGCGTTTTTTTCAAGGACCTGCTGCCCGGCACGGAGGTGGTCAAGGACGGTTCGGTGGTCGAGCTCTACCGATCCTACATCGCCGGGGCCATCCTGCTCGGCATCGCCCCGTGCACCGCGATGGTGCTGGTCTGGAGCCACCTGGCCCGCGGCAATCAGGGCCACACCCTGATCATGGTCGCAGTCAACTCACTGACCATGCTCGGGCTCTACGGAGTGCTCGGCGGCTGGATGCTCGGCATCAATAAAATGCCGGTCCCCTGGGAGGCGCTGCTGCTTTCCGTCAGCATCTACGTCGCCCTGCCGCTGGTCGCCGGGTACTTCTCCCGCGCCTGGATCATGCGGGTCAAGGGGCCGGAATGGTTCGCGGAAAAATTCCTCCACATCCTCACCCCGGTCTCGATCATCGCCCTGCTCGCCACCCTGGTGCTGCTCTTCAGTTTCAAGGGCGAAACGATCCTCGCCAATCCGCTGACCATCCTCTGGATCGCCATCCCGCTCACCCTGCAGACGCTGCTCATCTTCGGCATCACCTACCTGGCCGCCCGATGGCTCGGGTTCCGCTACGAGGACGCCGCCCCCTCCGCCATGATCGGCGCCTCCAACCACTTCGAGGTCGCCATCGCCACCGCCGTCATGCTCTTCGGGCTTGGATCCGGTGCCGCGCTCGCCACCGTGGTCGGCGTG
The DNA here is from genome assembly GCA_023253495.1 of Verrucomicrobiales bacterium. Taxonomy (GTDB): domain Bacteria; phylum Verrucomicrobiota; class Verrucomicrobiia; order Verrucomicrobiales; family V1-33; genus CAJBME01. Next base: position 1,547 of record JALRGF010000580.1, on the reverse strand, counting down.
CTCATCGAGGTGCCGCTCATGCTCTTCCTCGTCCGCATCTGCCAGCGCACCCGGAGCTGGTTCCCGCCTCACCCGTCCGCCACCCGCTGACTTTCCCACAGCTTTCCCCCATGTCACAGCCCCTCATCCTCATCCTCTGCACCGGCAACTCGTGCCGGTCCCACCTCGCCGAAGGCATCCTGCGCCACGCCCTCGGGCCCGGCTTCACCGTGGCCAGCGCCGGCTCAAATCCCGCCGGCTTCGTCCACCCGCTCGCCATCCGCGCAATGGCCGAAATCGGCATCGACCTCAGCCACCACCACTCGAAACACCTCGACCAGTTCCGGGACCTCGACGTCGAAACCGTCATCACCGTCTGCGGCAATGCCGATCAGGCGTGCCCGGTCTTTCCAGGCCAGCGCAACCGGCACCACTGGGGGTTCGACGACCCGGCCCACGCCCCCGGCGACGAGGCCGCCCAGCTCGCCGTCTTCCGGCGGGTGCGCGATGAAATCCGCCGCGTCTTCGAGGCCTACGCCGCCGGCCGGCTCGACCAGGCCCGCGCCCGCCACGCCGACACCGCCTGACCCGCAGGCGCCCGACCGGCCCGAAACCCGCAATTTTCCCGGGCAAACCGCCCGCCTGTGCTAGGCTGCCGCGCCGCATGACCGACGCCACCCCCGCGATCCGCATCCGCCACCTCACCAAAATTTTCCGCACCCCGACGGTACGGAAACAATTCGTCACGGCCGTGCAGGACCTCTCGCTGGACGTCGCCGCCGGCCAGATCTACGGGCTGATCGGCCCCAACGGCTCGGGCAAATCAACCACCATGAAGGTGCTGCTCGGCCTGCTCAAGCCGTCCTCAGGCACCGCCGCCATCTTCGGTCGCGACAGCTCGCGGGTCGACAGCCGCAACGACGTCGGCTTCCTCCCGGAAAATCCCTATTTCTACAAACACCTCACCGGCGCCGAAACGCTCGCCTTCTACGGCAACCTCTGCGGGCTCCGGGGAGCCGACCTGCGCGACCGGATCTCGGAAATGCTTGCGCTCGTCGACCTCGAACACGCCCGCGACCGACGGCTCGCCGGCTACTCGAAAGGCATGCTCCAGCGCATCGGCCTCGCCCAGGCCCTCATCCACCGGCCGCGCCTCGTCGTCCTCGACGAACCCACCGCCGGCGTGGATCCGGCCGGCTCCCGCAAAATCCGCGACCTCATCCTCGACCTGAAATCCCGCGGCATCTCGGTCATCCTCTCATCCCACCTGCTCGAACAGGTCCAGGAAGTGTGCGACCGCGTCGGCATCATCTTCCGCGGCCGCATGGTGCGCGAAGGCCCGCTTCACGATCTCATCGCCGTCGAGGACCAGACCGAGGTCGTCCTCCACCACGCCACCCCCGCCCTGCTCACCCGCATCCGCGAACTGGTCGCCGCCGAACCCCCGGCCAATACCACCCGCCCCGCCATCGTGCGCATCGGCCAACCGCGCACCACCCTCGAATCCCTCTTCCTCGAAGCCACCCGCGGCGAAGCGCCACGAGATGGTCTTCAAGGCGACCCGTGAG
>JALRGF010000474.1 GCA_023253495.1 Verrucomicrobiales bacterium | reverse complement strand
GGGGGGACCATCCTCCGCGGGCCACCGTCCACCCCGGGGGCACGGCCCCTGCACGGGACGGTCCCCCGCGGCTATGTTCCGCCATCCCTCCGGGATGCGGAATGGCATCGATCTGGCAGTCCCATCCCGCATATCAATGGGTGTCCGTGTCCCGTCATGCACACCGGGGGCAAGGCCCCTTCGCCGGACGGTGACCCGCGGCTATGATCCGGCATCCCTCCGGGATGCGCGATGGCATCGTTCCGGCAGTCCGATCATGCACATGAATGGGTGTCCGTGTCCCGGATGCGGCGGGTCCCGGACGGTGCGTTATTCGGTGGCCGGCGGCTTCAGGTCATGGAGGCGGACCGGGTATGGTTCCCTGACCCTGCGGGCGGAAGGCGCCTTATTCAGCGGCCAGCGGCTTCAGGTCGGCCCGGGTGTTTTCGTAGCTGGTCGCGTAGGCGGCCTGGTCTTCGCGCACCGGCCGTCCGGCCCGGGTGCAGGCGGCCCGGTAGACGTCCGGCCACCAGTTGCGGTGGGTGGTGAGCCCGTCGCGTTTCCAGGCGGACCAGTTCATCATCACTTTTGACCAGCAGGCGTCGCCGAATTCCATGGCCTCGCGCGGGCCGGGCATGGCGCTGACGTACCAGGTCCGCCCGATGTGCGCGTGCAGCACCTCATCGGCCCAGTCGAAATCCTGGAACAATGCGGCCAGCGGGTGACCGCTGGCCCGTCCGACCTCCCATTCGTGCCGCTTGCCGCTGCGCGGCATGAGCCCCTGCTCGATGAAGTAGAGCACGGCGTGGCGCTCGAGCGGACCGAGCTGGCTGTTGAGCGACTGCGACCATGTGAAATTGACCGGCACCATGCGCCAGTCGATACCGAGACTGACGAACCCGACTTCTCCCATCATGGCGTGGCGCGCCTCGTCCCAGAGCTGCCGGGCCATGTCGCGGGTGTAGTCCCAGGGCTTGCCTTTCGTCTGCGCGATGATGCCCGCCATGACCTCGGGGACGTCGATTTCCCGCAGCCGCTTGTAAAACATCATGATCACCTTGGAGGCGTCATCGTATTGCGGGTCCTGCAGGTAGACTTCCGCATTCACCCCCATGTTGTACGGGTCGGAAAACCGGTCGTCGCGCCGCACCGAAAGATCGATCGGTCCCGGTTCCCCGGACCATGACACGGCCGGCCGCGGGCCGGCCGGGGTGGGCGGCTCCGCGCCGTCCAGCCCGCCCGCTTCCGCGAGCAGACCGGGCAGCCAGCCGAGCCAGTCACGCATGGTGCCGCGCGCCGCCTCGTCGACGAGCGCCGGCACCGCCTGGTTGCCGTAGGTCGCGATTTCCCGCAGCTCGAGCAGAGCGAAGCGCCCGAGCCGGAGGCTCGGATGGTCGGCGAGCGGGTGTGACTCGGCCTGGTGCCGCTCAAACCCGCTGATCAATGCCGGCACGGCCAGCTCGTAAACCGCCGCCAACCGGGCCGCGGTCCCGGGCGCCGCCAGAATCTCATCGAAAAACCGCTCCAGCGCCGGATGCGGCACCTTGTCCAGCCCGAGCGGCGGCTCGCGCATTTCCCCCACCCGTTTTCGCAGCGCGCCCGCGTGCTCGGCGCACAGGTGCGCGTGCAGGCTGAACGCCATTTTCAGTTCGTATACCGGCTCGGAGGGGATGTGATCGTTAAAAATGCCGTGCAGCCGCACCAGCGCATAGTGAAAGCGTTTCAACCGGCCCACCACCTCGTCCACTGACAACCCGGTATTCGCAATCGCCTCGCTCAGGTGATCCACCAGGCCGGCCAGCGGCGGCAGATGGCGATACGGTTCATACCCGGCTCCGGAATGGGGTCGCGACGGCATCCTCGCCCGCGCCGTCGGTGGCAGCGGCGCCCCCGCCGCTAATGACCCGAACTGGCTCTCGTTCCGCAAGAGCAACGGCGTCGCCGAAGCCGGTCGTCGCGAAACCCGCGGCGGCGGCACCGAACTCGGACCGATGAGCGTTTCCGACCTCGGCGGCATCGCCACCGGCTCCGTCGCCACCACCCCGTTCTATCTCTCTTCGGCCCGCGATGGCAATACCATGCGTGCCGGCGGCGCGCTGTCGATCGGCGGAGCTCCCGGCCGCTGGGTTGAAATGGGCGCCAGCGTGATTCCCGCTTTCGCCGGCGGAAACAATGTCGTCATCGGCCTCGGCCACCAGTCGCACGCTCAGTCAATTTCTCCCGACACCAACGACATCAATACGGCGACTTTTGACCAAGGATCGATCGCGACGACCTACAACCCCGCCTTTTTCGGCCCGGCCGCCGGCCCGACCACCTGGCAGCTCGGCCAGCGCGTCGGTGTCAATGCCGCCAACAAACTGAGCGGCGCCGCTTTCGTCCGCGAAGGAGGCGTGGCCACCGGTGAACGCACCCAGTGGAGCGTCTCCGCCACCCCGCTGCTCGGCAAGGCCGCCGGCCTGAACGCCAACATCTACCTCGTCGGCAACCCCGGCAGCCTCGGCGGCGCGCGCGGCATCATCGCCGGCAACCCGGTCGACGGCAAAGTGACCATCCCGAACGTCAACTGGACCGGCGGCTCTGAAAATGCCACTAACTACTTCCAGGGCACCGCTGCCGACTTCAAAACCGCCGTGCAGAACACCAGCGGCAAGGTCGCTTTCGGCGGCGCCAACCAGGAAAATTACGGCGTTCACATGACCGGGGAAATCTTCATCCCCAGTGATTCGGCCCGCGGCGGCAACGAGACCGTCAAATTCAAGGACGGCATCGACGACTACACATTCCTCGCCGTCAACGGAACCACTCTGATCGACGACAACAACTGGACCGGCTACAACGGCAGCGAAAACGGCGGCAGCCCGATCGTCTCCCTCGACGTGTCCGACGCCAAGTTCGACGACGGCGAGTGGGTGAAGTTCGAAATGATGATGTGGGAAGGTGGTGGTGGCGACAACGGCTCGCTCTACTGGGACGTCGCCAATGGTGATTTCCCCGGCACCAATGGCGCGGCTGCCGGTGTGGGTGCTCTGGTTCCCGCCGATAACTTCCGCCACGACATCCTGGGCACGACCCTCAGCCTGAATGGCACGAACCAGGTCGGCACCGAATCCGTGGACGGCGTCTTCACCGACGCGGGTGGCAACTCCATCACCCTGACCCCCGGCAACTGGCGCCTGTCCGTGAACAATGCCAACACCGGCGCCGGCGACAGCCTGACCGTCGATGTCACCGTGGTTCCCGAACCGACCAGCGTGATCCTCGTGGGTCTCGCCGGCCTCGGCGCCATCCTGCGCCGCCGCCGCTGATCGGCCTCGGTATCTCTTCCTTCAAGGCCCGCCGGTCTTTCCGGCGGGCCTTTTTCTTTGCTTGCCGGACCGGGGATGCTGGCGATTACATAATGCCGCACATGGGGGCCACCACTCATCTGCCTGCCCGCACCAGGCTTGGATTCCAGGGAAGCGGTTCAGCCGCCGCGCTGGCCGCTGTCCTGCTCCTCGCCGCCGGCTGCCGCCCCTCGCCCCCGTCTCCGCCATCGTCCGCTGCCCCGGCTCCCGGCCCTGCTGCCATGGCCGATTCCGAGCCGCAGGCCACGGCGCCGCCCCCGGCTGCCGCTTCCGGGCCCGCCGCCGCTGCCCCGGCTGCCGCTGCCGGCGGTTCCTCCACTGCCCCCGCCCCGCCGCCACCCGCAACGGCTGCGCCGCTTTCCTCGGTGATTGCCAAGGCAGATCCGGCCGGCGATCCGAGCTGGACCACCGAACAAT
>JALRGF010000386.1 GCA_023253495.1 Verrucomicrobiales bacterium | reverse complement strand
GTGGCGGGGGGGGCGGCTCCGGCGGTCGGGGTGGGCAGGGTGGCGTGCAATTCGTGGGCGTTCTTGAGTTTTTTTTCGGCTTCCTCGCGGGCGGCCTGGGCGGCGTGCACGGCGAGGTCGGCTTTTTTGAGCGCTTCGCGGAGGGCGTCGAGGTCGGGCAGGGAGAATTTCCCGGTGGTGACGGCGGCGAGCAGGTTCCGGAGGTCGGCGGCGGGCACGGCCAGGCTTTCGACGCGACCGGAGCGGGCGATGTCGAGGCCGACGACGTGGCCGTCGAGGTCGACGAGCGGACCGCCGCATTCTTCGGGGGCGAGCACGAGGTCGTGTTGAAAGACGTTGAAGAAGCTGTGGCGGTGGCGGCTGAGGCGGCCGCTCATGAGGACCATGGGATCGGAGTCCTGGTGGAGGCGGGCGATGGATTCGCGGCGGTCCATCAGGGTGAGGCGTATTTCGAGGGTTTCGGTGGCGCGGCGCACCTGCAGGGTGACGGTTTCGCCGGGGCGGCGCCGGCTGATCAGGCCGACGAGTTCCTCGCGGCCGGCGACCGGGGTGCCGTCGACGGCGGTGATGGCGTCGTCTTTTTTCAGGCCGGCGGTTTCGGCGGCGCCGCCTTCGAAGACGGCCTCGATGATGGCGGAGCCCGCGTCATCGGGCTGGCGCAGCCGGACGCCCATGTATCCCCTTGGGGATTCGTAGAGGTTGCGGACGCCGACGCTGGCCACCCCTAGGGCGACCACGCCTTCGGCCGGACCGGGGGCGGCGAGGAATGTACCGGGAGCCGGCACCGGCCGGTCGCTCCACGTCACCGGTTTGAGACCGCTGGCGGCCACCTTGACCAGGGCGAGGTCGTAGGCGTCCAGACGGTCGCTCACGGTGGCTGGCAGGCGCAGGCCGCCGGGGCCTTCGATTTCAAGTTTTTCGTCGGCGGGCAGCTCACTGGATTTGGTGACCAACCAGCCGTCGGTGTGCACGGCGGTGGCGAGCGCGGTGTGGCGGCCGTTGGCGAGCACGCGGTGGGTGGCGCGGGCGGCTTCGGCGACGACCGGGGCCAGGGCATTTTTGATGGCGGATTGTTCGCGGCCGAAGGCGCGGTCGAATTTCATCGGACCGCGGGCGCCCTGGCGGGCCGGGGGTTCGGCGGTGGCCGGGGGAGCGGACAGCGCCATGACGGCGGTGCAGACGACGGTGGTCAGCGGGCGGACGAGGCGGTTCATGGCGTGTCGGCGGGTGGGGTGGCCGGGGGGATCGGGGTGGGCGGGGCGATCAGGGTGATGGTGGCCTCCGACCGGGTGCCGTCCTGGCGGCGCAGCTGCAGGGTGATGGTGGATCCGGGTTCGAGCGGGGCGAGGGAGCGGGCCAGACCGAGGGCCCCGCCGGGCGGGGTGGTGTTGAGGGAGATGATTTCGTCGCCTGGGCGCAGGCCGGCGCGGGCGGCCGGGCTGTCCGGGACGACCTCGGTGATGCACACGCCCGGGCCGGCTTCGGCGTCCTCGATGTCCAGGCCCAGCCATGTTTTCGGGGGGGCGGGCCGGGCGGCGGCCATGCCGATCTGGCGCATCGACTGGCGCGAGAGCAGGATGAGGCGCAGGTCGATGGTTTCGTCCCGGGAGCGGCGGATGCGCAGCTGGACCGGGTCGCCCGGCTGACGTCGGCTGATGAGGCGGACGAAGCTGAGGTGGTTTTTCAATTCGACGCCCTCGAAGTGGGTGATGACGTCGCCTGGGAGCAGGCCGGCGAGGGCGGCCGGGCCGGCGTCGAGCACGCGGCGTACGTGCACGCCGGGGGCGGTGGCGGGGTCGAGATCGGCGCCGATGACCGGGCGATCCGGCTCGGTTTCGCCGAGCGTCAGGTCGCCCCATGATTCCCCCTTGGTGAGGCGGGGCCAGTCAGTGTGGAAATTGTCGATGCCGACGTGGCGGTTGACGCTGAGGGCACCGCCGATCGAGCTGTGGATGCCGATCAGCCGGCCCTCGAGGTCGAAGAGCGGGCCGCCCGAGTCCCCGCCGATCAGGGTGCAATCAGTGAAGAAGGCACCGAAATTGTCGCGACCCCAGACGCGGCCGACGCGGACGGGCGGGCTGCGGTCGATTTCGAAGCCGCCGGGCTGGCCGAGGGCGACGACCCATGAGCCTTTGGGCACCTCGTCGGAAGTGCCGAGCGGGACGAACGGCCATTCCTTGAGGGCGGGGTCGACGATGCGGACCATGGCGGCGTCGTACGTGCGGTTGGCGCCGAGGACTTCGCCGCGGACGCGTTGTCCGTCGGGCAGGACGATGACGACATTTTTGTGGTGGCCGTCCTCGGTGATGGCGTCGGTGACGTGGGCGGCGGTAAGGATCAGGCCGTCCTCGCTGACGATGACGCCGCTGCCTGTGCCGACCGGGGAGTCACTGGTGATGGCGACGACGGCGGGCAGGGTGCGGGCGACGACCGCCTTGATGCGGGCTTCGCGTTCCTTGAACTCCTCGAGAGTCGGCGCGGCGGGCGGTGATTCGGCCCACACGGTGGCGTTGCCCGAAAGGGCGAGGATCCACACCATGCTGAGGCAGGTACGCTTCATCGGCGACTGATGGAGAGCATAGGACGGGCCGGATGGGGTGGCAAGATCCGCCTGCGGGCAATTTTGCCCATACGGGTATCGGGGCGACCCTCAATCGGCCGGGTGGTGGCGGACGGCGACGCGCCGGATTTCCAGCGGGCCGTGTTCGTGCTGGAAGCCGATGGGGCCGCGTGGCGGCAGGCCGGGCAGGCGGGCGCCGGTGATGACGGTGTGGTCGTTGAGGCGCACGGAGACGCGGTCGCCGCGCAGTGAAACGACCATGGTATTCCAGTCGCCGAGCGGCGCGTCGGCGCGGACCGAAGGGGTGAGGGCGCGGCGGTCCGGGCCGGTGAGGCTTTCGCGGTATTCCCAGAACTCGCCGCTGCCGACCGGGTAGCCGAAAAAATTCGCCTGAGCCGGCCGGTGGCCGCGGAGGAAGAGCCCGCTGTCACCGGCGTCGAGCACGCGCGCGGTGCGGTCGAGTTGATGGCCGTTGGCATCGATTTCCGGGAATTCGACGAGCTGCGGAGTGGCCGGCCAGCGCCAGTCGACGAGAATGTCGGCGTCGCCGAAGTCGGATTCGCTCCAGAGGTCGCCGCCCTGGCCGTCGTGGACGAGACGGCCGTTGCGGACGGACCAGTGGGCGCGGTTCTGGTCGGTGAGCCGCCATCCGGTGAAGTCGGCGCCATTGAAGAGCGGGGTGAATTCCGGAGGGAGCGTGGGGGCGGGGGTGGAGCGGGGGTCGGTGGTGCGGGAGGCGAGGAAGGCGAGCAGGTCTTTGAACTGGTCCGGCGTGAGGGCGGCGTGCAGGCCTTCGGGCATGAGCGAGGTGCCGAGGGAGCGGCGGTCGGCGATCTGGTCGCGCGGGATGAGGGTCGACTGACCGGCGACGTCGGCCAGGGTGACGCCCTCGCCGGTGTCGGCGCGCAGGGTGCCGGTGAGTTCGCGGCCGTCGAGGGTGGTGACGGTGGTGAGGGAGTAGCCGTCGCGGACGACGCGACCCGGGTGGAGGATACTTTCGATCAATTCGGGGCGGCTGAACTGGAGCCCGGCGAGGGTGAGGTCGGGGCCGAGCGAGCCGCCGTGGCCGGCGACCTGGTGGCAGGCGAGGCATGAGGTGCCGGCGGCCCCGAAAAAGATCTGTTGGCCGCGCCATGGGTCTCCGGACGGGTCGAGGCCGGCGGCTTCGTAGAGGGACAGGTTGATTTCCGGCAGGGAGGCGAACAACGGGTGGGCGCTGGCGGCGGGGTTCGATTTGAAAATATCGCGGAGGCGGCTGCGGGTGCCCGGCGGCACGGAGTCGAGGTGCTTGGCGATTTCCGGCAGGGCGGCCGGGCCGAGGGTGGCGAGCGCCTGGCGGGCGGCTTCGGTGACGGCGGGGTCGGGGTGGGCCAGGCTGTCGAGCAAAGCGCGGGTGGCGCGCGGGTCGGGGGCGGCGGCAAGAGCGAGGCGCAGGTCGCGGTCGAGGGTGGTGGTGTCCGGGTGGTCGAGGGCGGCGAGCAGGGACGGGGTGAGCGAGGGGTCGGCGAAGCGGGCGAGGGCGCGCAGGGCGGGTGCTTTGGCGGCATCCGGGCCGTTGGCGAGCAGGCGGTTGAGCGGTTCGCGGGCGGCGGGTGCTTTGAGCGGGGTGAGGGCGTCGATGGCGGCGAGCTGGAGGGGGGTGGCGGTTTCCGCGGTGAGCAGGGAGATGAGCGGGGCGGTGAGGTCCGGGCCGAAGGCGGGGGCGTGGCGGACGGCGGCCAGCCGCAGGGCGGGCGGGGCGTCGGTGTCGGCAACCAGGTGTGCGACAATGAGTGCGGTGGCGGTGTCCTTCAGGGTGGCGAGGGCGGTCAGGGTGGCGGCGCGCACGGATGGGTCGTTGTCGTGGGCGAGCCGGTCGCGCAGAGTGGCGATGGCGTCGAGGTCCTTGGCGTGGCCGAGTGCTTCGGCGGCGGCGCGGCGGCTTTCCGGGGTGGTGCTTTCGGCAAGCACGTGGCGCAGGGAGGCGAGGGCGGAATGGGTGCCGGACCAGCGGGTGGCGGGGGTGGGCGGCGGAGATTTGGCCGGGTGGTACGCCCACCAGGTGCCGCGGTACGGTTCGGGTTGGAAAACCATATCTCCGAGGATCCGGGCGGCGGCGGGGGAGTGGAGGGCGTGATCGCCGAGGAGCGGGATGACGGCCTCGGACCAGACCTCGCGCAGCGCGAAGCGGCAGGATTCGCGGACCGGAGGGCGGGCGTCGCTCAGCCCGTTCACGATCAGCGGCCAGGCGGAGGATCCGGCCAGACCGGTGGCGCGCAGGGCGTGGACGAGGGCGTGGCGTACGGTGGCATCGGATTCGGTGGCCAGCTGTTCGATGAGGCTGCTGGCGATGACGGCGGCGCCAGCGGCATCGGGGGTGAGCCGGCTGAGGCGCACGGCTGCGGCCAGCCGGACGCGGGCGTTGGGGTGGGCGAGCGTGGCGAGGGAGGCGGCCGGGGATTCGGGATCGCGGCGCTGGCTGAGCCAGCGCAGGGCGTGGGTTGCCATGGTGGCATCGGGACCGGCGGCGAGAGCGCGGAGCGTGCGGATGACGTCGGGGGAGCCGGAGTCGCGGCGCAGCGCCCAGACGGCGTGCGCGCGCTGGAGCGGCGGCCGGTCCGGGTTGCGGAGAAGCTCCAGGAGCAGCGGCTCGACACGTTCCGATCCGGCGGCGGCGGCACTGGCTACTTTAAAGGTGTTAGTTGCGTCCGATCTCATCGCGCAGGTACCGCAGAAAGAAGCGTTGTTTGTACAACTCTTGCAACATCCCAGGATTAAAGAGCTTCGGCACCTTGGTCTTTGGATGGCTGTTGACCTGGATGATGCAGAGTTGGTTCGTAGAGTGATTGCCCTTTGTTTGGAAAAAGGATTAATTACGGATTGGTTTTTATTTAATGACCGATCTTTGCGACTGGCTCCTCCCCTTACCATTACGGAGCCTGAAATTCACTTGGCTTGTTCTATTTTGGTTCAAGCCTTAGAAGAAGCTTGATAGTTTGTTATGGTTCGATTTACCATTATTACGGTCGTTTACAACGGGCGGGAACTCTTGCCCGGTACGGTAGAGAGTGTGCGAAAGCAGCGATACCCACATTTGGAGTATATCTTGGTGGATGGAGGATCAAAAGACGGAACAGTAGATTTGATCCGGTCCTACGCTGAGGAGATGCCCTACTTGAAATGGATTTCGGAGCCGGACAAAGGCTTGTACGATGCCATGAACAAGGGGCTACGCATGGCCACGGGTGATTTTGTTC
>JALRGF010000333.1 GCA_023253495.1 Verrucomicrobiales bacterium | reverse complement strand
CCGCATCGAGGCTGCCGGTCGGAAAATGATGACGGTCAAGGACGGCCAGGTCGGCTACCTGTCTCGCGGCGACTTGCCGCTCTATTTCGGCCTCGGCACAGCAACCGCGGTCGACCGCATGGAGGTGACCTGGCCGACCGGCACCCGCCAGGTGGTCGAAGCCCCGATCCCGCGCAACCAGACAGTTGTCGTCAAGGAGACAGAATGAGCGTGCCGATGCGGAAATATGCGGATCCGAACCGCGGCGCCGCCCGCCATCGGCCACTGACCGGGGCGCTGCCGGCGGCAGCTTTGGTGCTGGTGGCGGTCTTGTCCGGCTGTGGCGACCGCACTGGCCCGCCCACCCCGCCCGCTGCTCCATCGGTCTCGCCGTCGCTCCCCGAGCCATCCGCACCTCCGCCCCCGGCCTCGCCCTCTCCCGCCCCGGCTCGGCCGGTGGCGAGCGACGGCGCCTTTCACGTGCATCCGGGGGAGGAGATTCAGCCGGCGCTGGAGGCAGCGGCGGCGGCCGCCGGTCCGAAGCGGGTCGTCGTCCACGCCGGTACCTATGCACCCCGCCGCCCGGGCCAGGCCATGGTCTGGTTCAACCAACGCCACGACGGCATCACCCTGGAAGCCCGTGGCGAGGTGATACTGACCGCGGCCAATCCGGCGGTCGCCGACCCCGCGGCCCGCGGGTACCCGGCCATTGTCAATCACGTCGTCTACTTCGGCGACGGCGTCACCGGCCGCACCGTCCTGCGCGGCGTCACCATCACCGGAGCCAACGGTTTCGTGACGCAGGAAGATCAGCCGCCCGGCATGCAGCCGCCGATTGAGGCCCCGGGCCTCGAAAAGGGGAAATTCTTCTACACCGACGGTGGCGGCATCAAGGTCTTCGGCCGCTCCTACCCGGTGATCGAGGGCGTGACCGTCGCCGATCATTTTGTCAGCCCCTGCGGCGCCGGCATTTCCATCGAGCACCGGGGGCACAGCGACGGCTCGCGGCTGCAGTCGGTCCAGATCCGCCACTGCGTTTTCCGCCACAACCGGTGCCCGGTCTCGGGGGCGGCCGTCGATCTGCTGCACGGCAGCAGCGCGGAAATCGTCCACTGCCTCTTCGTCGGAAATCTGTCCAACGAACCAATGGACGAAATGGCCCGCACTCCGGGCCAGTGGAAACCGACCCACGGATCGGGCGCCCTCACCCTGTTTCCCGGCTCCCGGGTGCTGGTGCGCCGCTGCACGTTCACCGGCAACCGCAATGCCGTCGACGATTCGGCCACCGGCAACCTTTATGAGGACTGCCTCTTCTGGAACAACACGGCCCCGGGCGGATGGCCGCCGGGCGGCCGTTACGAGCTGGACATCGAATCCGCCATCGGCGTCACCGGATGCCGGATCGGCGGGGGCGGCATCCACGACCTCCGCAAAACCATTGATCCCGACCGCAATGTCCTCGGATGCGCCGATCCGCTGTTCGACGACCGCTTCGTCCCGCAGGCGCCCGGATTCGAATCGGTCGGATACCGCCCGGTGCCGCCCCCCGACGAAATCCCGCCTGCGTCCGCCCCCCGGTAACCCTGTTTCGTTTATCGCTCCCGGCCTCGCAGGAACTCACCAGCCGGAAAAGTGCCATGAGCACCCCCGCGCGGGCTTCCGGAACACGCGTTTTTTGACATCCGCCGTTGCCGGGCTTGGAGATCCGGTCACTCTCACGGTCCTGTGAAGTTCCGCATCGGGGGACTTTTCCCCCTGATGAATCCAAGCCTCTTCATGACATCCGCGCTGGTGATGGTGTGCGCCACCGCCCTCGCAAGCTGCAACCTGATCGCCCCGGTGGTGCGCACCGCTCTGCCCTTCGCCGGAATCAAACTGGCCTTCGCCTGCCTGCCGGAAAACGCCATGATCGATACCCCGGACGGTCCGCGCAGCATCCGGGACATCACCGCCGGTGACGCGGTCACCGGCTACCGCGGCCAGCCGGTAATCGTCCGCCAGAAACACGTCTACCTCGAACAGCCGGACACCGAATTTCTCCGCGCAACCTTC
>JALRGF010000074.1 GCA_023253495.1 Verrucomicrobiales bacterium | reverse complement strand
CACCGAAGCCAGAATCGCCAGACCGCACAGCACAAACGGATACACCACCGCCGCCTCCCGCGCCGCCTCCCCCACCGTCAGAAACGCCACCAGCACCCCGCCGATCAGGCTCACCGCATACGTCTCAAACACGTCAGCCGCCATGCCGGCACAGTCACCCACATTGTCCCCCACGTTGTCGGCAATCGTCGCCGGATTGCGCGGGTCGTCCTCGTTCAAATTCTGCTCGATCTTCCCGACCAGATCCGCCCCGACATCCGCCGCCTTCGTGTAAATGCCCCCGCCCAGACGAGCGAAAACCGAAATCAGTGAGCTGCCCAGCGCCAGGCCGACCAGCGCATCAATCGCCTGCTTGCCAACCACCGCGGGGTCGCCCGGACGGCTCTTCATCACGAGGTAAAAAACCCCGACCGACAACAGCCCGAGCGCCACGACCAGCAGTCCGGTCACCGCCCCCCCATTGAAGGCCACCTTCAACGCCGGATGCGCCCCCACCGAAGCCGCCTGGGTGGTGCGCACATTGGCCCGCACCGCCACCATCATGCCGATGTACCCGGCCGCCAGCGAACAGGCCGCCCCGAGCACAAAACCGACCATCGCCGGCATGCCCTTGGCCCAGAAAACCAGCCCCATCACCACCACCGCGATGACCGCAATGGTACGCACCTGACGGTTCAGATACGCGCGCGCCCCCGCCTGCACCGCCCCCGCAATTTCCTGCATCCGGGCATTGCCCGCGGAGGCCCCCAGCACCATCCGGATAAGCACCCCCGCCGCCAGCAGGCCGGCCAGCGCGCAGCCGAGCGAAAATTCAATGCCTTGATCAAGAAACAGGGATGCCGAGAACATAAAAAGGGGGTGACTCAGGGAGCGCCGATGGTGCATGCGACGCCCGGCCGCCGCAACCACAAAGCCGAAGGAAAGAGGCGCCGGGCCGGGCCATGAGCCGCCCCCGGCCGCGGCCCTCATCACCGTTCCCCTTCGTCCCCGCGTCAGTTGCCGGAGTGTGAATAAGTGCGGAGGAACAGCTTGATGTCGGTCACGCTCTTCACAAACCGATCCAGTCCCGTCTGCTCGTCGTTCAGCAGCGAATACGCCGGAATGACGATTTTCCACTGGGTGTTCCAGACACTGCGCCCGACCAGCCGGCTGTTGGTGAATTCGGCCGGCAGCGAGCTGTAAAAATAGACCGGATCATCGACCGCGCGGAACGCCTGGTGTTTCCTCCGTATCCAGAGCTGTTCGTTGATGCTCCCCTGCGGGGTGAAAAACTCCAGCGAGGAGAAGTCCGCCGCACCCAGATTCCGCGGCAGTGGAATGGCCTGCTCCTTGACCGACCAGGTGCGGATCACGTTCGTATCCCCCAGCGGCGGCGTCCGCATCCGGTCCTCCCCGGACGGAATCAGATAGACGTAAGGAGTGGCCGAAAGCGCATTGGGCGCCGAGCTGGCCGGACCCCCGGCACCAGGGTTCCAGGACGTGAAAGGATCCATGCCCACATACCCGCTCAAGACCACTCCCGAGGAGTGGATCTTCGTGGCAAAGGTGCTCTGGGAGAAGGCGTGGTCCCCGGCGGCCAGCGGCCAGCCGAAGAAGTTTTTCCCCTGCTCGATGGTCGTCGAGAAAGGAATGACCAGCCCCGGCACCAGCGAATTGTCCGCCTTGCGGATGTTGGTGCAATAGATGGCCACATCCGGATCATCAAGCACGTTGCTTTTGATATGCTGCTGCAGGACCTGCTGCCACAGGGTGTTGTCCGTGGCGGTGGGCTGGTGGGCGGTGATGCGGAAGAGTTCCTGGCGCAGGGAGAACAGGGTGCCGTTGCGGTCGGGATTGTTGATCCCCAGACGTCCCTTGGCCACCGACCAGTCGTCCCGGAGTCCGGAAAGCATGGAAGCCAGACCGGAGTCGCCGGAGTTGGTGGCGATGGGCTCGTTCCCGTTCCAGGCACCGACGGAGTAAGTTCCAATGACGTCGTTGATGAAATTACGTCCCTGCGGGGTGTTCAGCAGGCCCGTCTCGTAATCATAGGCCTTGGCCGCCAGATAGGTGTACGTCTGGGCGAGATCAAACAGCCCCTTGTACTGGGACAACTCCTCATTTCTCAGCTCGCGGAAAATCAGATCGCGCGTCCGGTATCCCTGCACCACCGATGCCGCCCGCTTGCGGAAAACCTCCCGCTCGGAGAGGATATGGCTGGCCTCACCATACAGCTGGGACAAGCGCTCCACCGCTCGCTGCAGCTCGGTTTGACGGCGGGCGATTTCGTATGCCGAGCCCACGACTTCGTAATAGAGCCTTTCGAACTCCGCGACGTGCTGCTTGGCCGTCTGGTCAAACTCGGTATCCTCAACAGACCAATCGGCCTGGCGCTCAAGTTCCCCCGCTTCCACTTCAAGAACGTGGGCACTTGTCTCAGCGGTCAGCCCGGCCAGACGCACTGCCAACTGGCCGATGATACCGGTTTGGCGGAGCGATGCGCGAGCCACCGAAGTCGCGTCCACCGACGTGCCGACATGTTCGGGCAGTGCTTCCGCCCAGGCTTCGCCCAGATCCTTGATGAACTCGCCATTGATCTCGGCAAAAGACGCCGCGGCCGACAGCACGATGGTATCCTTGGTGAGCGCCATCGCCTTTTCTCTCTTGACCTTCCTCTCTTCGATAGCCTCCGAATACTCCTCGTAGTATTCCTCATACAGCTGGTAGTCCCGGTCAAAACGCAAGCTGAGATCGGAGAACCTGATGGAGGTCTCCCGCAAGTTCACCTGTGCCTCGTACACGTCCAGCAGGGCGTTCTGGATCGCGCCGGTCTGTCCCCGGCGCCCGAGGCCCGCCGCGACCGTGTCGGAGAACTGACCGATAGTGTAAGGAGACATCCTGAAAGTTTTCTCCTCGTACTCGGTATGATGCCTCAAGCGGTCATAGACGTTTTCGAGGGACCACTCTTCAAAGGGATCGTGGTTGATCGGCTCGTTGAAGGTGACCGTGACATCGCTGCTGACGTCCACCAGGCCCGAGGGCCGGTCAATAAAGTAGGAATGGTATAAATCAGGGCCGGTGTAGCCTTGTGCATACAGCTTGCCCGGACCGATATCCCCGGCGTAGGGAGTTCCGTACAATTTGATCAGATCGTACTGATAAGCTCGCTCCTGATCGGCAACGGCCTTGTTGTATGCGTCCAGAGTGGTGGTCTGCTGATGCAACTCCGCGTTCATCTCTCCGGCCTCCTTGTAGGCATTTCTGGCATTCACCGCCGCTTTCACCGCCCGGTCATACAATTGCTCGAAGTGGGACTTGCCGGCCGCCATCTCGGCGGGGGAGACGTCAAAAGACATGGCATCGGAAGCAAGGCCGAGGGGGTTCAGATGAGCCTGCTCACCGAAGGAGAGATTGAGCACCTCCGTAGCGCTTGTCACCAGCTCGTCGAGCTCCGGCACCGTGGTCCGGTCGATCTTCTGAATGCCCTCGTGGACCGTGTCCACATCCGGCAGCATGGCATTGGCCGCCACCCAGTTGTAGTAGGCTCCCTGGAAAACGCGGGAGGACCACTCGTCGGTCCCCCAATACCGCGTGCGCCCGGTGCTGGGATTGTACTTCCCATCCTTCTTGCTGGCCCATCCGGAGTCCACCGAGTCCTCGTGGTTTTTCCGGGCCGTGTAATCAATGATGTCGACCCCGGTGCGCGCGAGGGCCGCGGCGGCGGCGGCAAATTTGCGTTCGTCCAGATAGTCGACCTGGACCGTCTGTCCGAGCACCGTGACACCTTCGGTGCTGGGAACCCAGGTGAAGGCCGGCGCGGTCAGCAGCTTGTAGTAGCCGGTCAGCGCTGTCAGGTAGTGGCCATAAGCATCCCCATGGCCCTGCGGAAACATCGCCTGCGCGTCAGCAGCATCAAGAAAGCCATTGGCCGTGGGGCTGTCGACCGCCTCCTTGATATTGTAATTGAGGGCATAGAACGGCTCCCCGGAATTGATGCCGTTGGTGTAATTCCAGTACAACCGGTTGTACGATGGACTGGTCCGGGTGCCGGGACTGAGGAAATCGTCCCGCCCGTGCAGGAGGGCCAGAGTCTCATCCATCATCGTCGGCACCTGTCCCTCGAAGGAGAAACGTGATGTGTTCGCATCCACCGGGCCGAGCAAACTGTTCAGCATGATGGTCGGATTCTGGGCGTCGTCGCGTGCCTCGTTGCCCAGGGTCATGTAGAGGTCATTCAGGTAACCCGCCACCAGAAGCAGGGTGCTGTTGACCGAGTCGGTGGTGACGTTGGTGTCGATGCTCTGCTTTTTCACCCTGTTGAGCACTGTTTCGTAGATTTCGATGAGGCCGAAATCATTGATATTGGAGAGATTCAGAGCCACATCCCCCTCCCAGCGCTTTCCGGCCTGGGTCAGGATGCTGACGTCGGTGCTCACCGGGTTGTTGTAGAGATCCGTCTGTCGCTGGTTGAACGGGTTGATCCCGTCCAGCACGCGCTTCACCCAGCTCTCCACCAGAACGGGCTGCATCCACTCCGAATAGGCGGCACCGGTAACCATGGAGTTGGGGTCGGTCGCCTTGTACCGCATGGTAAAGTAGCTGTCGGAGAAGACGAGGAGCGGATCTCCCAGGGGCGATCCCGCGGATCCCCCGATGGTGATCATGTTGGTGAGCGGGGGGGTGCCGGGCGGCGGAGTACCCGGAGTCTGCCACTCCGTGCCCCCGGTCACCAGATCGGTTTTCACCGGTGTGTGAATCCGGAAGTTGGTGGAATTGGCTGTTCCGGCGCCGGGCGCCGCCGCGGAATACAGCCCGATTTCCACCTGGTTGGAGCCAGTGTGAAAGCGGGCCGGATCCAGCTCGAACTGCACCGGCAGACCGTCCACCACCAGGCCGGAGCGGGCCGCGACCGGGGTGAGATTTCCCGGCACCTCCACACCGATGGGGAGATTGTAGGCCAGGGAGGGCACTCCGTTGATGAAGAGGAC
>JALRGF010000162.1 GCA_023253495.1 Verrucomicrobiales bacterium | reverse complement strand
GTGAGCGACGCTCACGGTCTTCGTCGGTTTCCGGTGCCGGTCCGAGTCCTTCCGTCATGCGCGTGAGGGCCACCGGGGCCGCCACCGCCCACCGCACCGGCCACGGCCGGTCAAAAAATGATAATTCAGATTCCGACATTTCCGGCAACATCAGGTGGCCGCTACCGAACCGGCTCCCGCCTCGGCCATCGTCACCGGCTTCCGCAGGGTGCCCATCCCGCTCCCGGCCTCAAGCAGTAAATTCCCGCGCCGTCATCCGCCCCCCATCATCCACGGAAATCCGCCCGCCGATTCACCATTCGCGATTCACACATTCCCGGCTACCTAAGCCCCCTTCGCCTTTCCTCCTTCATCCTTCATCCTTCCTCCTTCATCCTTTCACGTCCCCTCATGTCCCCCGCCGCCCGCTACCTGGAACGCGCCCGCGCGCTCGTTGACACCGTCGAATCCCAGCTCCCGCAAATCGGGCAGGCCGCCGACCGGTGCGCCGCCACCATCCTCGGGGGCGGCCTGGTCCATGTCTTCGGCTCCGGCCACTCCCGGATCATGGTCGAGGAAATGTGGCCGCGATACGGATCATTTCCCGGCTTCAATCCGATCGTCGAACTCTCCCTGACCTTCCACAACCTCGTCGTCGGCGCCAATGGCCAGCGGCAAGCGATGTTCCTCGAAAACGTCAGCGGACTGGCCGCCCGCATCCTGCGGAATTTCGCGCTCCAGCCGACCGACACCGCCCTGGTCATCTCGTCCGGCGGCGGCAACATCGTGCCGGTGGAAATGGCCGCCGAATTCCAGCGCCGCGGCGTGCCGGTCATCGCCCTGGTCTCGCGCGCCCACGCCGAGGCCAGCCCCGGCCAGCACCCGGAAGGCCGCAAACTGATGGACTTCGCCGACCTCGTGCTCGACACCGGCGCCCCGGTCGGCGACGCCATGGTCGCCATCGACGGCCTCGACACCCCGGTCGCCCCCGGCTCCACCGTCGGCGGCTGCCTCGTGATCAATGCCCTCAAGGCGGAAATCGCCGCCCGCCTGACCGCCGCCAGCCAGCCCCCTTCCGTCCTCACCGCCGGCATCCTCTGCGGCCGCGAACGCGCCACGGAACTGTTCGAAGCCGCCTACGACGAACACGCCCGCCGCCTCGCGCCCTACTACGCCCGCCTCGGGACCGGAAGCTGACCTGATTTCCAATCCCTCCCCCATTCGCCCCCCGCCACTCACTCTTTTCTAACGGTTTTTCTTGAAAAACTGTAAAGGACTTGGCAACAGTGATTCCGGGTTGGTTTTTTGCCGATCGCAGGGCGACCCACCTCTTCTTCACTGAACGAAGGATCTGATCTGCGCTGAACCAACATCAACACAAGTGAAACAACCTATTCATATTCTCACGCTTGCGGGAATCCTGACTTTGGGATTCTCCGGAACAGTATTCGCGGGCGGGTTCGGGTTCGAACAGAGCCCGATCGACATCCGGCCCGAATTCTCGGTGTACAGCGGCTCGCTTCCGGCGTTGAACTACAACTACGGCCCCGTAGACCTTCATGTCGTCAACACCGGATCGCCCGACGAACACGCGAGCATCAAGGGCAACGTCACCAGCGGTACGCCGAATCTGGTCCTGAGCGGGACCACTTACAATCTGCTGCAGTTCCATTTCCACACGGAATCGGAGAACCTGAAGGAAGGATACCAGTATCCGATGGAGCTGCATCTCGTGCACCAGAAAGTGGGCAGCACCGGTTACGACGATCTGCTGGTCACGGGGCTCTGGATCGAGGAAGGGGCGCACAACTCGGTCCTCGACGAAATGTTCGACAACCTGCCGCCGACTTCCGCCGACACCTACGACATTACCGGCTTCGCCTTGGACGACTTGCTTCCTTCGGACCTGACCTCCTATCGTTTCGACGGATCGCTCACGACACCTCCTTTCACTGAAGGCGTGCAGTGGATCATGCTGGACCAACCGCTCTTCATGGATCACGACCAGATCAAGGCCTTCCATGACATCTTCCACGAAGGCAATACCCGCGCGGCTCAGGACCTCCACGGGCGGATCATCCTGACGGACAATCCGAATTTTGTGCCCGAAGGCTCCTACTCCCTGGGCCTTTTTGCCATGGCCCTCGTATCTCTCGGTGTGGCGGGCGCCCGGCGGGCCCGCAGCCCCCGCGCCTCCCTGTCCGCATAGCCGATCCACCACCTGTCTTCAGGCTCGAGCCGCTCCGCCAACGGGGCGGCTCGCTTTTTTCCGGGATCTCCCTCGTCCAGGAAAGGATTTCCAATCGACGCCCTGCTTTGGAATGGTCCCGTCCGCTCCGACCTGAAATTCTGTCGCTCATGAAATGCACACAATGCGGCAGCCGGCTTGAGGGACCTCTGACTTTCTGTCCGTCCTGCGGCGTGCGGCCGGACGTCGACCTGCGCCAACTCCACTTCCGCGACCTCGGCACCAACCCGGATCTCGCCTGCCCGTCCTGCTCCCGCGCGCTCCACGTCCTGGAAATCGACACCCTGCCCCCGATGCACATCGAGCGGTGCGACGAGTGTCACGGATTGTTTTTCAATCCCGGCGAGCTGGAAGCCGCCCTGGAGGCGCAGTCGCCACCGATCGCGTGGATCGACACGGCCCAGATCGGCCGGATCGCCACCGATTTCGACCAGCCGCGGGAAGTGGCTTACCGCCCGTGCCCGGTCTGCCGCGAACTCATGGGGCACCGGAATTTCGGAGGGCGCAGCGGCGTGATCGTGGACCGCTGCGGCACCCATGGCGTCTGGCTCCAGGGGAGCCAGCTCCGCCGCCTCGCCGAATGGTGGCGCGCCGGCGGCCGACACCTCCACCAGCAGGACGAACGCGAACGCGCCCAACGCCAGCGCGCCCCCGCCGCCGAAGCCCGGCGCCCCCGGATGACCGGAACCACCGAATCCGCACCTCCACCCGCCGACTCCGATTGGCACATCCTCTGGAACCTGCTCGACGTCGTCTTTTCGAGCATGAGATGGTACCGGGACTGAGTCGCGCCGGGCGCTCCCCATCCCGGAGGGATGCCACACAGAGCATAGCCGGAGGTCGCAGCGCCGCGCAAACCTCCGGATCCCGTCACCCTG
>JALRGF010000079.1 GCA_023253495.1 Verrucomicrobiales bacterium | reverse complement strand
ACCCCAGCGCTCGCCGTACCGCGGGCTGGCCAGCAGGATGTCCACCCGCTCGGTCAGCGTGGTGTCGGCGTCGGCGAGCCAGCCGAGCCGGAATGCCTCGACCTCGGCGACGGTCGGCGGCAGGCCGGTCAGCGTGTAGTGCAGCCTCCGGACGAGCGCCCGGGCCGGGGCATCGGCCGCCGGCGTCAGACCGGCGGCCTCCAGACTGGCAAGAATGAAATGGTCGATTTCATTGGCGGGCCACGACGTGTCGCGGACGGCCGGGACCGGCGGCGACCGCAATGGCCGCAACGACCACCATTGGCGCGCTGCGGACCAGTCGATGGCGTGTCGGGCGGCGGCGGCGGTCACGGTGTCCGCCGTGCGCGGGTCGGGTGCTCCCATCATCACCCATTCGGTGAGGGCGTCGATTTCCTCCGGAGCGAGGGCATGTTTGGGCGGCATGGCGTGGTCGGGCAGCACGCGGCGGACCGACTGGATGAGCAGGCTGGCCTCCGGGTCCCCCGAGGCGATCGGCGGGCCATGGTCGCCGCCCTTGACCAGGCCGGCTCGTGAATCGAGCAGCAGACCGCCTTTGATTTCCGCGGATTTCGCGCTGTGGCACTCGTAACAATGATTGACGAGGACCGGACGCACCCGGCTCTCGAAGAAGGCGGTCTGTTCGGCGGTTGGCTCGGCCACCAGCGGGCGGACCGGCGGCGGCGGGACCGGGCCGTGGCCGGACCACAGTTCGATGCCGGAAAGTGCCGCCCCGCCGTGGCCGGGGCCGTGCGCGCCCACCGTGATCTTTCCGTCAACACTCTCGCAGGGCCAGGGACCGAGCCGGTGCCAGCGGCCCGGCCCGCCGCTGTGAAATTCCTCGATGACCGCATGGCCGTTGACCCGCAGGGCGTATTCCTCACTCAGCGTGTCTTCCCACACATGCAGCACCACCTGATACGGCCCCGGCGGCAGGTTGGAAAACGTCAGCTCCACCCGCGACCCGAACCGGCTGCTGCGCAGCATCTGCGCCCGCGCCGCCGCCACCGGCGGACGCAATACCACTGACTGGTTTTCAAACTTCTGACCGCCGGCCAGGAAATCCGCCGCACCTTCCTCCGCCTCCCACACGCGCCCGTCCACCACGGCCGCCGGTCCATTCAGATTGACGGCCCGCAGAAAAACCGCCTCCTCAGCCGCCAGCCAGCCGACGGGCGCCACCACGCCCACCCGGAACAGCCGCGCCAGCCGACGTCCGGCCGCCCGCGGCAGGATGGAATCAAACAAAGACACAGCGGAATCAGGGCCAGGAAGTCTTTATGCTCTCCGTGCGGACGGCGGACGCAACCGGGGATGCCGTCCGGTGTGCCGGCGGGTTCGACGGCAAGGCGGAGTCGACAGCAGGCCGCCGCGCCCCATCATGGCCGATCCCGATGGCCGATCCCGCCGCCCCCGAGGCACCTGTCCACTCCCCGATCGCGGCGCGCAATGCGCTGTGCTTCGTGCTGTTCCGGATTTTCTTCAACTGCCGGTTCTACTATCCGGTTTTCACCATTCTGTTTCTCGATTTCGGGCTCAGCCTCGAGCAGTTTGCCGCACTCAACGCGCTCTGGGCGGTGACCATCGTGGTGCTGGAAGTGCCGTCGGGCGCGCTTGCCGACCAGCTCGGGCGGCGACGCTTGGTCGTGGCGAGCGCCGTCCTGATGGTGCTGGAAATGGTCTGCCTCGTGCTCATGCCCCGCCAAGCCGGCGACCTGACCTTCTGGGTTTTCGCCCTCAACCGCGTTCTCAGCGGCGCCGCCGAGGCGTGTGCCAGCGGGGCGGACGAGGCACTCACTTATGATTCATTGCCGCCCGACGGTCGGGACGCGGCATGGCAGCGGATTCAGGTGCGCCTGCTGCGGTGG
>JALRGF010000064.1 GCA_023253495.1 Verrucomicrobiales bacterium | reverse complement strand
CCTCGACCAGATCCGCATGGTCATCCTCGATGAAGCCGACCGCATGCTCGACATGGGGTTCCGCGATGAAATCGAGGGCATCCTCTCCGCCACCCACGCGGAACGCCAGACGGTCTTCTTCTCCGCCACCATGCCGGTCGGCATCAAAAGGCTCATCGATCGCTTCGCCCGGGAACCACGCCTCGTCAAAATCGAAACCCCCGCCCTCACCGCCCCGGCCATCGAACAAAGTTACTACGAGGTCGACCGCCGCTCGAAAGCCGAGGTCCTCACCCGCCTCATCGACCTCAACGACTTCACCTACGGCCTGATCTTCTGCGGCACCAAAATGATGGCCGACGAACTGACCGAACAACTGCTCGCCCGCGGCTACGCCGCCGATAAACTCCACGGCGACATGTCCCAGCCGATGCGCGAACGCGTCCTCAACCGCTTCCGCAAACGCACCATCGAATTCCTCGTCGCCACCGACGTCGCCGCCCGCGGCATCGACGTCGATGACCTCGAGGTCGTCTTCAACTACGACCTCCCCCAGGACGGCGAAGATTACATCCACGGCATCGGCCGCACCGGACGCGCCGGCCGCACCGGCCGCGCCATCTCATTCGTCGCCGGTCGCGAAATCTACAAACTCCAGGCGATCCTCCGCCACACCAAGGGCCGCATCCGCCGCGAACGCGTGCCGTCCCTCGAGGAGGTCGAAGCCAAACGCAGCCACCTGTTCTTCGACAAACTCAAGGAAACCCTCGAAAAAGGCGATTACCGCCGCCAGGACGACCTCGTCGACCGCCTGCTCGAACAGGGCCACTCGCCCACCGACATCGCCTCCGCCCTCATGCACCTGCTCTCACCGGAAAAGCCGGCCTCCCCGGAATTCGAGGCCGCTCCCGGTCGCCCCGCCGGCCCGCCATCCGCCGGCCCCCGCGGCCGCGACGCCTACTACGACAGCCATCCCCCCATCGGCCGCGGCGCCAGTCCGCGCGCCGCCGCGCCACCCGCCCGCGAGCGCGACCGCAGCGAGCCGCCCCGCGACACCCACCAGGAAGACCCGCCGGCCCGCGACCCGCGCCCTCCACGCCCTGAGAAATCCCCCCGCCCCCCCGCCGACCTGCCCATGGCCCGCATCGCCCTGAGCCTCGGCCGCGACCACCACATTCAGGTCGGTGACATCCTCGGCGTCGTCGCCGGGGCCGCCCGCCTTCCCCGCGAAGCCATCGGCTTCATCAAACTCAATGACGACCATTCTTACGTCGACGTCGCCGCCGACGCCGCCGAACAAACGGTCGAAGCGCTCGACGGTATCAAGTTCAAGGGAAAGAAGCTGCGCGCCAAACTGATGTAAGCCGCCATCAGCACGCAGCGCCGGCACGGTGGGACCGGACTTCAAGGCCGGCAGGCGGCGCGCTCCCTCATCGCAGACCCGCTCCGCCTCCTTCCGCGCGCCCGAACGTGGCTTCACCCCACCCGCGGGGAAACCAATCGAGCAGACGCGGACCGCTTGGCCGCGGGGCGTCCTCACCGCCGACGCGCCCGGTGGTCGCGCCCCACCTTGCTCGTCGCGCCCCGTCGGGGAACATCAGTCGCCGGGCTCCGCCTCGCCCTCGGGCGGGGCCTCGTCACTGTCGCCACTGTCGCCACTGTCGTCGCGCGGCACCCGCGCCACATCCTGCAACGCCTCGCCTTCCTTCAGATTGATGAGGCGCACCCCTTGCGCGTTGCGGCCGGTTTCGCGGATCTGATCGACCGGAATCCGCACGCTCTGGCCGGTGTTGGTCATGAGCATGAGGTCGTCGCTGTCGTGCACGCAGAGCGCCCCGACCACCTTTCCGGTCTTGTCGGTCACATTCATGGTGCGGACGCCCTTGCCGCCGCGCGTCTGCTGACGGTACTCGTCAAAATGGGTGCGCTTGCCCAGGCCGTTTTCCGCCGCCACCAGCAGCATGCCGGTGGCATCGACAATCGCCAGGCTGACCACAAAGTCGTCGCCGACCGGCTTGATTCCCCAGACACCGGTCGCCGTGCGCCCCATCGCCCGGATGTCCGCCTCGGAACACCGGAGGCTCAGGCCATTGGAAGTGACCAGCACCAGCTCATCCTGTCCGCTGGTCAGCTCGACCCCGATCAGCTTGTCGCCATCCTCAATGTTGATCGCGTTGATGCCGGCCTTGCGCACGTTCCGGAAGTCGGACAACGCCGTTTTCTTGACCACACCGACCCGCGTGGCGAAAACGACAAATCGGTCCTCCCGCCAGACCGAGCTGTCCTCGTCACTCTGGGCTTCCAGCCGCAGCACCGCCGCGACCTTTTCCTCCGGCTGCAGGTTGAGCAGGTTCTTGATCGAACGCCCCTTGGCCACCCGCGGCATTTCCGGGATCTGGTAGACCCGCTCGACGTAGACGCGCCCGGTATTGGTGAAAAACATCAGGACGTCATGGGCGTTGGCCGTGATCAGGCGCTCGACAAAATCCCCGGGCTCGTCCTCGCTCTCGGACCCGCGCACCGCCATGCCCTTGAGCCCCTTGCCGCCGCGGTTCTGGGCGCGGTACTCGCTGGTCAGCGTACGCTTGATGTAGCCGCGGTGCGTCAGCGTGATGATGGCCGGCTCGTTGGCAATGAGATCCGTGATGTTGATCTCGCCCTCCTCGACCGCAAAATCCGTCCGCCGCGGCGTGGCATACTTCGCCTTCACCGCCAGCAATTCGTCCCGGATGATCGCCAGCACCCGCTCCTCACGCGCCAGAATATCCATCAGATCGCGGATCGTCTCGATCAGGCCGTCATAGTCGTCCTTGACCTTCCGGCGGTCGAGCGCCGTCAGCTGGTACAGCCGCAGCTCGAGGATATGATCCACCTGGCGGTCAGTGAACACATACTTGTCCCCGACCACACTGGCCTGACCGCGGATGAGAATGCCGATGGCCTCCGCCGCTTCGGTCGTGAATTCATACGCCTTGAGGCGGGTCCGCGCCTCTTCCCGGTTGGCCGAATCACGGATGATCCGGATGAAATCATCCAGCCGGTCGAGCGCCAGCAGATACGCCTCCAGCTTCTCCGCGTCGCGCTCGGCCACCCCGAGCAGCCAGCGGGTCCGGCGCACCACCACCTCGCGCCGGTGCTCCAGATAAATGGTCAGCGCATCCTTGAGGCTCAAGGTTGTTTGGTTGACCTCCGTGATGGTGAACTCAAAATTGACCTTAAACTTGTTCTTACCCTCCTTGACGAACTTACGACAAACCAGCTTCTCGCCAACCTCATAGGCGCCTTGCTTGCCCAGCTTCTCCCTGACTGTCTTCGCGACCCTCTCACAGGTAGTGTTCATGTAAGCGATGTTGTTTGTGGTCGTGATCTCGTCCGTCTGTCCGGCTGTCTGTCTGTCTGTCTGTCTATGTAATAAAATAAAATATAATATACATGTATGAATTATCCGAATCCTGTGAACCATCGCAAACACTCATTCGTGCTACTACTCTTTGGTACTATAAATTCTATTACCCC
>JALRGF010000633.1 GCA_023253495.1 Verrucomicrobiales bacterium | reverse complement strand
GTCCGCCGCAGGCTCACGGAGCGTGGATGTTGAACCAGCGGCGGCAGTAGGGACATTTGACGTCGCCGTGTGGGGAGACGTCGGCCTGGTCGCCGAGGCGGTGGCCGCAGCCCGGGCAGGAGTAGTCGGTACCGGCGGCCGGGTGGGTGCCGGGCGCAGCAGGCCGAGGATTCTCGGGTGCAGCGGGCGGTCGGCGCAGGGCGTTGGCGCAGAGCGTTCCGCCGGCGGCGACGAAGGGCAGGGCGATGAGGGTGGCCATGATCCGTATGGCGAGCGGCGGCTGGTGCAAGCCGCGGTCCGCCCACATCGACACGGCGACGGTGATGCCGATGCCGGCGAAGGCGAGTCCGAAAACGACGGCGAGCAGACGGGGCGGGCTCCCGCGTCGGCGCGGGCGGCGGGTGGCGGGCGGAAACGGGCGGGGCATGGGGCCTTGGGGTGAACGGGCGGCGGACACCCGGATTCATGTCAGGCCGTTCCGGGCGCCGGGCAAGCGAATCGGATCTCCGGGGCCGGGGAATTTTCTTTGCGTGACGGCGTGCGCGCCGCTTTATGCAGGCATGGAAAACGTCATCATCATCGGCACCGGCTGTGCGGGCTACACGGCAGCCATTTACACCGGGCGGGCGAACCTTCGTCCGCTGGTGCTGGCCGGCACCCAGCCGGGTGGCCAGCTGACCACCACCACCGAGGTGGAAAACTTCCCCGGATTTCCGGAGGGGGTGCAGGGGCCTGATCTGATGATGAAGATGATGGCGCAGGCTCAGAAGTTCGGGGCACGGTTTGAGTACGAAACGGTCAGTGCGCTCAGCAAGGATGCGGACGGCGGGTTCACGGTCACCACCGGCTCGCGCAGCCACCGGGCGAAGGCGGTGATTGTGGCGACCGGAGCCAGCCCGCGTCACCTCGGTCTGCCCAATGAGCAGGCGCTCATCGGCCACGGTCTGACCAGCTGTGCCACCTGCGACGGCGCCTTTTACCGCGACGTGCCGGTCTGTGTGATCGGCGGGGGGGACTCGGCCTGCGAGGAGGCGACCTTTCTGACCCGCTTTGCCTCGAAGGTGTTCCTGATCCACCGACGCGGCGAGCTCCGCGCCTCGAAAATCATGGCTGACCGTGCTCTCGGCAATCCCAAGATCGAACCGGTCTGGCACAGCGCGGTGACCGAATACATCACCGATGCCAACGGCGAGATGACGCGCATCCGGCTGCAGAACCTGCAGAGCGGGGCGGCGTCGCACCTCGACGTCAAATGTGTCTTTGTCGCCATCGGTCATGTACCCAACACCGGGTTTCTGGGCGGGCTGGCCGACCTCGATGAAAACGGGTATATCCTTCACCGCAAAGGCATGATGACCAATATTGACGGGCTCTTCGCGGCCGGCGACGTGGCCGACCACGTCTGGCGCCAGGCCATTACCGCCGCCGGCCAGGGGTGCGCCGCCGCCATCGAAACTGAACGCTACCTCGCCGACACCTGGGGCCACTGAGCCCCGGCCGCTCCGATCCACCCGCCATCCGCCATGCCCCACACCCCGCTCGTCGGCCTGATCATGGGCTCCATCTCCGACTGGAGCACGCTCGAGCACGCCGCCCGCGTGCTGGAAGAACTCGGTGTGCCCTATGAAAAGCGTGTGGTCTCGGCCCACCGCACGCCGCAGCGGCTGGTCGAGTACGCGACCACGGCTGAGGCACGCGGGCTGAAATGTGTCATTGCCGGTGCCGGCGGCGCGGCTCACCTGCCCGGCATGGTGGCGTCGATGACCGTACTCCCGGTGCTCGGCGTACCGGTGCAATCCAAGGCCCTGAACGGGCTGGATTCGCTGTTGAGCATTGTGCAGATGCCCGGCGGGGTGCCGGTGGCGACCTTTGCCATCGGCAAACCGGGTGCCATCAATGCCGCGCTCTTCGCTGTTTCCCTGTTGGCCATGGAAGACGCCGCGCTGCGGGAAAAGCTCCATCAATGCCGCGCCCGCCAGACGGCCGCCGTACTCGACTCCCAGCAGCAACTGAATCAGCCTCCCGCCCAATCCTGAATGCCATGAGTTCCGTGTTTCCCCCAGGCACCTCGCTGGGCATCGTCGGCGGCGGCCAGCTCGGCCGCATGCTCGCCCGCGAGGCGCGCCGCAAAGGGTATCGGGTGGTTGTCTTCACGGACGAATATCCGCCCAGTCCGGCCGGCCAGCTGGCCACCCGCGAGATCAACGCGGCCTACTATGACCCTGAAGCACTGAGCAGCTTTGTGGCCGACGTGGATGTGGTCACCATGGAGTTCGAGAACATCCCGGCTCCCTTCCTCGCCGCGCTGGAGCAGCGGCGGCCGATTTTCCCGAGCCGCCACGCGCTCGAAACCACCCAGAACCGCGAGCGCGAAAAAACTTTCCTGCGCGCCCGCGGCCTGCCCTGCGCGGAATTCCGCGTGGTCGACAGCGCCGGGTCGCTGGCCGCCGCGGTCGCGGAGCTGGGCGCACCCTGCGTGCTGAAGACAGCGGCATTCGGATACGACGGCAAGGGGCAGGTGAAACTGACCGAGGCGTCCTCCGACTGGGAGGCGGTCTGGTCCGCCTTCGGGGCCGCCCGCGGCGTTGTCGAGGCGTGGGTGGAGTTTGCCTGCGAAGTGTCGGTGGTGGCCGCGCGCGCGCAGGACGGGGAGTTCGTACCCTTCGCCTGCGTGGAAAACCAGCACGCGAATCACATCCTGGATGTCACCATCGCACCGGCCCGGGTCTCCCCCGCGGTGGCCGCCGAGGCGACGCGCCTCGCCCGCGCCGTAGCCGAGGCGCTCGACTA
>JALRGF010000054.1 GCA_023253495.1 Verrucomicrobiales bacterium | reverse complement strand
CGCAAAGCTCCTGATAGCCGCCGCGGGCGACGCGGAATCCGGTCATGACTTCGTCAAAAATCAACAATGTCCCGTACCGCGCCGTGATACCGCGCAGAAATTCAAGAAACCCGGGCTCCGGCAGATACAGCCCGGCATTGGCCGGCACCGGCTCCAGGATAACCGCCGCCAGCGTCTCCCCATGCTCCCGGAACACCGCTTCCACCGCCTCCCGGTCGTTGAAGGGAACCACATGCGTCAACGCCGCCAGCGCCGATGGCACCCCGGCACTGTCCGGTCGCCCGTGCGTCAACGCCCCCGATCCCGCCGCCACCAGCAGCGAATCCACATGCCCATGGTAACAGCCGGCAAATTTCACGATCCGATCACGCCCGGTAAACCCACGGGCCAAACGGATCGCACTCATCGTCGCCTCGGTGCCACTGCTGGTCATCCGCACCTTTTCCACCGACGGCACCCACTCGCCGATCAAACGCGCCATCTCCACTTCATACGGATTCGGAATCCCGAAGCTCAGGCCGTCCTTGGCCGCCTCCTGCACCGCCTGCACCACCGCCTGCGGCGCATGCCCGAGAATCGCCGGCCCCCAGGTCCCCACATAATCAATCATCGACCGGCCATCAACATCCCAGATCCGGCACCCCTTGGCCCGCCGCACAAAAAACGGCTCCCCATCCACATTGCGGAACGCCCGCACCGGGGAATTCACCCCGCCGGGAATGTGCCGCTTCGCCTTCGCAAAAAGTCCGCTGGAAATCGTCATGACCCACAGTCTTCAAGGCGTTCCCCGCCGGGTCAAACAAAGACACCAGGCCGAGCGCCCCCAGTGGCGCAGTGGCGTGGGGGGGCGCGGAGATTTTTCCCCGCAGAGGCGCAGTGGCGCAGAGGGGTGGAAATTTTTCCCCGCAGAGGCGCAGTGGCGCAGAGGTTTTTTCCCATCCCTCTCCGCCCCTCCGCGCCTCCGCGGGAATCCCGTTCCTCTCCGCCCCTCCGCGCCTCCGCGGGAATCCCGTCCCTCTCCGCCTCTCCGCGCCTCCGTGGGAATCCCATCCCTCTCCGCCCCTCCACGCCTCCGCGGGAATCCCGTCCCTCTCCGCCTCTCCGCGCCTCCGCGGGAAACCTTCACCCTTTCCCTTTCCCCAGCGGGCGAGCTCTCACCCCGAGATGGCAGGCTGACAGCCGTTCGCGCCCCGGGATACCGAGGTGGACCGGACGGTTGAGGATTTCCGGTGTGCCGTCCGGGCCGGCGACGACCAAGGTGGACGTGCCGCCGCCATCCAAGTTGATGGCGTCCCAGGCGCCGAGGTTTTTGAAGAAGGCGGCGAGTTCCGCGGTGGCGACGCCGCCGCTGTGGCCGACCTGCCGTCCGTCGATCACCACCCAGAACAACCAGCGGCCGTCGCGGGAGACGCCGGCGGCGGTGCGGGGGTGGAGGTTGGTGTCGCCGGTGCCGGTTGGCACGCCGTCGCGCAGGACCACGGCGAATCCTCCGACGGCATTCCATGCGCTTTCGGGAACCGACGACATCGGACCCTCGATCCAGGCGCGGTTCTGGCGGTCGATGATGAGGGCGGGCGCATTGCCGGCCTTCGATACCTTTTTGCCCTCCGAGACCAGCAGGCCATGGACGTCCTGCGGCTTTCCCGGCTGGTTGTGGACAATATCAAATGGTGCCGCATTGATCGCCGCCTGCAGGCCATGCGCCTTGAGAAAGGCCGAGGTCAGCTGGGCGTCGGTCTCCCCGTCCTTCTCGCCATTGGACGGGGTGGCCAGAAACGAAATCCCCTCGGCCCGCAGGTCGATGCGCAGCGCCACTCCGGAAAGCCGCCGCGGCGAGGACGCCCGCACCTCCGCCACATCCACCCCGGCAAACCGCGGCGGCCAGTCGACGGCCACCGCCGCCAGCTCCTGCGCCGGCACCCGCGGAGCCGTGGCCGCCCACACCACCGCCGCCACCAGCACCGGACGGACGGAC
>JALRGF010000562.1 GCA_023253495.1 Verrucomicrobiales bacterium | reverse complement strand
CAACCTGCCCGCCGACCACACCTTCACCGTCACCGCACCAGCGGCCACCGCCCCGCCGCGGTCGTCTCCGCCCGCCCGGCCCACCCCGCTTTTCACCGCCCAGGACATCCTCCGCGGGACCCGGCACACCGAAAACGCCTTTGACGACTTTGCCATCCAGGAGCTCCTCCCCAACAAACTTTCCACCCTCGGACCAGGTGTCAGCTGGGCCGATGTTGACGCCGATGGCGACCCCGACCTCTTCATCGGCGGCGCCGCCGGGGAAATGGGACGCCTGCTCACCAACCACGGCAACGGCAAATTCCAGGTCGACACCCTCGAACCCTTCTACGCCGACCGCGCCGCCGAAGACATGGGATGCCTGTTCTTCGATGCCGATGCCGACGGCGACCCGGATCTCTATGTGGTCAGCGGGGGGTACGAGTTCCCCAAGAATGACCCGCTCCTCGCCGACCGTCTCTACCTCAACGACGGCCGCGGCCGCTTCACCAAAGCCCCCGCCCTGCCCGCCGATGAACGCGACGCCGGCAGTACGGTAACCGCCGCTGACATCGACGGCGACGGCGACCCCGACCTCTTCGTCGGCGGGCGCGTGGTGCCCGGCGAGTACCCGGTCACCCCGCGCAGCCGCCTGCTCGTCAACGTCTCCCCGAAAGGCCAGGCGCCGCGCTTCGAGGACCGCACCGCCACCCTCGCCCCCGAACTGGCCGCCACCGGCCTGGTCACTGCCGCCGTGTGGGCCGACGTTGATCGCGATGGCGCCACCGACCTGCTCGTCGCCCACGAGTGGGGGCCGGTCCAGCTTTACCGCCAGATCAAACCCGCCGCCGCCTCAAAACGCCGTTTCGCCGCACCGGTCAGCCTGACCCCCCCGGGCTGGTGGACGTCGCTCACCGCCGGCGACATCGACGGCGACGGCGATCCCGATTTTCTCGCCGGCAACTTCGGCCTGAATACGAAATACAAGGCGTCCCCGGAAAAACCTGTCCTCGGGTTCTACGCCGACTTCGGCGGGGAAGGGCGGGCGAATTTTGTCGAGGCCAAATTCGACGACCAGAAGAACCTGCTCCCGGTGCGCGGCAAAAGCTGCTCGTCACAGGCCATGCCGTTCCTCAAGAACAAGTTTCCCACATTCACCAAATTCGCCGCCGCCTCGCTCGAGGAAATCTACTCGAGGGACAAACTCAGCGATGCCCTGCGCGTCGAAATCAGCGAGCTGCGCACCGGCTGGCTGATCAACGAAACCAAACCGAAAGCGGCCCCCGCCTTCTCGTTCCGCCCGCTGCCGACCCCCGCCCAGCTGGCCCCCGTCCTCAGCGCGGTCATCGCCGATGTCACCGGCGACAGCACCCCGGACGCCGTGCTCGGCCAGAATTTTTACGGCCCCCAGCGCGAGACCGGCCGCATGGACGGCGGTGTCAGCCTGCTCCTCAAAGGAGGCGGCGACGGCACCTTCACCGCCGTCCCGTCGCTCGAAAGCGGCATCGTCATCCCCGGCCAGGTGGCCGCCGTGACCACCGCCGACTGGAACAACGACGGCCGGCCCGACCTGCTTTTTGTACGCAACGACGACACCGCCGTCTGCCTCGTGCAATCGCCTCCCGCCACCCGCTGAACAGGCCCCCCGCCGGGGACCGTCGCCGTCCCCTGCGGCCCGTCGCCCCCCCGCAGAAGTTCCGGGGTCTCCGCCGACCGAAGGGAGACACAAGGTGGCGACGTGCCAGGGATGAGACGTGCCGGCCAGCCTCCGGTGTCCGCCTCCTTCGGTCGCCAAGGATGCCCGTCCACCGGAACCCCCGTGTTCCTTCGGCTTGCTGTACGATTTTTGGTGACATTCGCGACCCATTCCGGTTAAAACCCCGGAACCCTTTTCCTGTCCCATCCTGTCCCGACCTCAATCCATGAAACACCCCATCTACCAGACGCTCTGCACGGGCGCCCTGGCGGTACTGTGCAGCGGAGCCCTCTCCGCCGCCAATATCTCCTGGCAAACCCCGGTGACCGAGCTCGACCCGTCCACCCTGACCCCGGAATCCACCGAGGAGCTGGCCATCATCGGCACCGAGGGCACGCTCGTCCATGCCTGGTCCGCCGGCGGTGATTTCCTTCTCGACATGCCGGATCCCAAAGCGGACATCCCGTTCACCGCGGCCCCGAGCCTCGGTAACGGCCTTGTCCCCTTCGACGAAGTCGCCCGCGCCAATTCCGGGTATGAACAAATGCTCCATCAGGGTACCTGGGCCGGGGCCAGCGCCTCGCTCACCCTGCCCGACCTGACGGCTGACAAATGGTACACCGTCCAGGTCTGGGTGGCCGACACCCGCGGCTGCTGCCCGAACCGCCTGAAAACCATCGGCGACGGCAACGGCAACAACGTCGTCATCAACAATGGCACCCCGCTCGGTGACAGCCAGAACGTCACCGGCCTCTTCAAGGCCGACGGGACCAGCCAGTCACTCGCCTTCCCGTACGTCAACGTCTCCGGTGACGGCCACCCGGTTCTCAATGCCCTCATCGTCCGTGACGTCAGTGGGGATACCGATGGCGACGGAATGATCGATTACTACGAAGATCGCAATGGCCTGAACAAGAACGTTAACGACGCCAATGGCGACCTTGACAGCGACACCCTGACCAATTTCACCGAGTTCCAGCGCGGCACCAACCCGCGCTCGGCCGACACCGACGGCGACGGCCTTCCGGACAACGTCGAAACCAATACCGGCACCTTCGTCAGCCTCACCAATACCGGCACCAGCCCGACCAAGGCCGATACCGACGGCGACGGCTTTCCGGACAGCGTCGAAAACCCCCTTCTGCCCTTCGTCAATGCCAGCCAGCCCGGCACCAACCCGAATATCGCCGACACCGATGGCGACGGCTTCGCCGACGGCCTCGAGGTCCTCTTCAGCACCTCCAACCCGCGCAACGCGGCCTCCCGCCCGCTGCGCGCCGGCCTGCTCGACATCCTCGCCTACTGGCCGTTCAACAACGACTCCGATCCGCTGAAGGCCGTCGACACCGTCAAAGGGTTCGTCGGCGACCTGGAAGTTGGCAATGACGGCACCCCGACCGCTTACACTCCGGACGGCGGCGGTCGCTCCGGCCAGGCCGGCGACAAAGCCATCGACCTCGGCGGCACCCCCGGCAACAACACCGGCGTCCGCGTCGCCCTCGGCGGGTTTCTCAGTATCGCCGGCGCCCAAGACGAAATCGCCGTGTCGTTCTGGCAGAAACTCACTGCGGTCAATGACAGCAGCTCGTTCTGGGGCGAATCTTCCAGCTCCGGCGGCCGCGGCATCAACGGCCACGCCACCTGGTCGAACAACCGGTTCTACTGGGATACCTCCGGCTGCTGCGACGGCGCCACCCAGCGCGTCGACGGCCCGTCACCAGTCAACCTGGCCGACCCGCCGGACTGGCACCACATCGTCTTCCAGAAAAAAGGCGCCATCAAGGAAGTCTGGCTCGACGGCACCCTGGTTGTCAGCGGATCCAGCAGCGCTCCGCTGGCCAAGGACTTCACCGTGTTTCACATGGGCAGTGACGCCGGCGCCGCCAACATCACCGGCCTCATCGATGACGTCGCCGTCTTCGGTGACGCCCTGACTCCGGAACAAATCGCCCAGCTCGCCACCGGTACCGTGCCCACCTCCATCGTGCCACCTAGCACCGACACTGACGGCGACGGCATGGACAACGCCTATGAACTCGCCAATGGACTGAATCCGAACCTCGACGACTCGTCCCTGGACCTCGACAACGACGGGCTCAGCAACATCAACGAGTTCATCAAAAACACCAAGCCCAACAATCCGGACACCGATGGGGATGGACTCAAGGACGGTGCGGAAACCGGGACCGGCACCTTCGTCAGCCTGAGCGACACCGGGACCAATCCGCTCGTGAAAGATACCGATGGCGACGGCTTGTCCGACGGCGTCGAAAACCCGACCCTGGCCTTCGTGGACAAAAACCAGCCGGGCACCGACCCGAACAAGAATGACACTGATGGCGACACTTGGAGCGATTCCGCGGAAATCGCCTTCGGTTCCAATCCGAAACTGCTCGCCTCGGTACCGACGCTTGATCCAACCCGTCTCGACCTGCTCGCCTACTGGTCGTTCGATGACGCCAGCCGGCCGGACGTCGCGGTAGACGTCATGCGATCGCTGGAAGCCTCTGTCGGCGGTGGTGTGGTCTACACCAACGCGGGTGGTGGCCGGACCGGAGCCGGCGCCGACCGCGCTTTGGATTACGGCACCGCCCAAGGGGCCCAGTATGTCCGCATCATGGGGGCCCAATGGCTGAACCTGGCGTCGACCCAGAATCAGGTCGCCGTCTCGTTCTGGCAGAACCTCACTCAGGTCGTCAGCAGTACGGTCTTCAAGTTCACCTCCCCCAGCAGCACCGGCGGGCAGCGCGGGATGAGCGGCCACGCCACCTGGGGTGACAACAACTTCTACTTCGACTCCGCCGGCTGCTGTGATGGCGCCACCCAGCGGATCTCGGGGCCGAATGACCTCAACTTCGTCGAGGAATGGCACCACATCGTCTTCCAGAAGAACGGCGACCAGAAGGAAATCTGGGTCGACGGCGAGCTCAAGGTCAGCGGCACCAATACCGCGCCGCTGCCGTCTGACCTCGCCAACCTCTACATCGGCACGACCAATGGCGGGGAAAGCATTGTGGGTCGTCTTGACGACTTCGCGATCTTTGCCGACGCCCTGACACCGGAGCAGATCGCCCAGCTCGCGGCCGGCGCCAGCCCGTCCTCGCTGGTCGGCGGCGGACCGCCCTCCACCCCGCTGGTCTTCACCAACGTCAGCTACAACCCGGCCACCAGCCAGATTACCCTGACCTGGAATTCACAGCCGGGCAAAACGTACCGCCTCGAGGCGTCCCAGAACCTCGCCACCTGGCCGGTCGAACTGAACGACAACATCGCCTCGGGAGGCACTACCACCACCTACGTGCATACCGTCACCGGCTTCCCCGGCGGCGCCCCGCCGGCCTTGTACTACCGCATCAAACAGAACTAGGCCACCCCCGACCCGGTTCGCTCCTGGTGCCCGCCGTCTCTCCGGAGCGGCGGGCATTTTTGTGGACAAGCGCCGGCTGTCCGTTATCGCCGGGACACGCATATCCTGATGAAAATCCTCGTCGCCTCGGACAAATGGAAAGGGTCGTTGAGCGCGCCGGCTGCGTGTGCCGCCATGCGCCTCGGCCTCCGCCACCTCTGGCCGGACGCGGCAATCATTGAACGGCCGATCGCCGATGGTGGGGAAGGCACGGCGGAGGCCGTGGCCGATGCCTGTCGCGGGCGGTGGATCCGGCGCACAGTCACCGGCCCGCTCGGGGGCCGCGTCGAGGCCGCCTACGTCCTGCTGCCGGACGGCACGGCGGTCATCGAAATGGCGGCTGCCGCCGGCCTGGTCCTGACCGGCGGTCGGCTCGACCCGTGGCAGGCGACCACCCGCGGCCTGGGCGAACTGATGGCGGATGCCGCGCAGCAGGGGGCCCGGCGGATCATCGTCGGCCTTGGCGGCAGCGCGACCAACGACGGCGGCGCGGGCATGGCGGCCGCTCTGGGCTGGCAGTTCGATGCCCTGCCCATCGCCTCCCGGGTCATCCGCCCCCCGGATGCCGCCTGGTCAATCGAAACGCTGGCCGCCTGCGATGTTACCAACCCGCTGCTCGGACCACGCGGCTGCACCCGCGTTTTCGGTCCCCAGAAAGGCGTGCGCGATTACGAGATGCCGGCTTTCGAGCGGGCCCTGGGTGGCCTGGCGTCGTCGTTTTCGCCCGAAATTGCCGAAACCCCCGGTGCCGGTGCCGCCGGCGGTCTCGGGTTCGGCCTGATGGCATTCTGCCACGCCCGCATTGTCTCGGGCTTCGGCGTCGTCTCCGAACTCCTGAAGCTCGAGGAAAGCATCGCCGCCGCCGACCTCGTGGTCACCGGCGAAGGCAGCCTGGACGACCAGACGCTCAACGGCAAAGGCCCGCACGGCGTGGCCGTGCTCGCCCACCGGCACGGTAAACCGGTCGTCGGCATCGGTGGTCGCGTCACCGAGGCGGCGCGTCCCGCTTTTTCCCTGACCGTGGTCGCCTCTCCGCCGGACCTGCCTCTGGCGGAGGCGATGCGCCGCGCTCCGGAATGCATCGAGTCAGCCATCCGCAGCGCGGGGGCCTCGCTGAAAGACCTGGTCGGTGCGCCATGAACGGATATGCCGCGATCCGGAGTCCGGGAAACCGGAACGCGAAACCGGGATACGAAGACCCTGGTGTGGCGGCCGGGAGGAGGGTGGATCAATCCCCGGACAGGCCGCTCGACCCCCGCCCACCTGCCCCGCCGCTTTTGTGGAGGGCAGCTCGCTGGGATGCCGCGACGCAGGTCGGGACCGCCGGGAAATGAGGTGCGCGGGCAGGCTGGCTTGCCTTGGCCCGGCCTCTGGTATCCCGGAGGGATGGCCGATCATAGCCGCGGAGACGGGAACCGGAGATCTGCGCGATGCTCCGACCTCCGGCTTTGTTCTGTCATCCCTGCGGGATGCGCTTGGGGTACCTGAGCCAGTCGGAACAGGCGGAGCGTGTTTCCCTCACCTTGAGCCCCCTGTGTTCACCTTTCCGGCGAGCGTGTGGCGGTTGCCATGGGCGGACGTGGCGTTTAGCTTGACATCATGGTGGCGTCCCGTTTCCTCCGGTTGCTGATGATCCTGATGGTGCCGGCGGGGGCCGCGGCGGATGCGGATCCGCCGTCCATCCGCACCAACCGGGTCGCCGGGCAGCAGTTGCCGCTGCCAAAATCGGAGGATGTCTTTCATTTTGTGGTTTTTGGTGACCGCACCGGCGGCCCTCCGGAGGGCATTCAGGTTCTGGCCCAGGCGGTCCGGGACACCAATCTGCTGGACCCTGATCTTGTGATGACGGTGGGCGACCTCATCCAGGGGTACAATGGCCAGGACGCTTGGGAGTCGCAGATGCGGGAATACCGCGAGACCATGTCCCGGCTGCGCATGCCGTGGTTTCCGGTGGCGGGAAATCACGATATCTACTGGCGCGGCGACGGTCGCCCGCCGACCGAACACGAGGCCAACTACGAAAAACACTTTGGCCCGCTCTGGTACTGGTTCGAACACAAGCACTGCGGCTTCCTCGTGCTTCATTCGGACGAGGGAGACCAGGCCTCGCCGGCGGTTCCCCGCGACTTTGGCGCTGCGGCCCAGCAGAAATTCAGCGATACCCAGCTGGCCTGGCTGCGTGAAGCGCTCGCCGAAATGAAGTCGCTCCGGCACGTCTTCGTCTTCATGCACCACCCTCGCTGGGCGTCCGACATTTACCCCGGCAGCAACTGGCCTGAGGTCCACTCGCTTTTGCGCGCTCACGGCAACGTGCGTGCCTGCTTCGCCGGCCACATCCACCGGCTGCGCCACGACGGCGTGAAGGACGGCATCGAATACATGGCTCTGGCCACCACCGGTGGCTCCATGCCCGGCCACCACCCCGGGGTCGGCTACCTCCATCATTTCAATGCCGTCACGGTGCGCCCGGATGGCATCAAAGTGGCCACCATCCCGGTTGGCACGGTCCTCGACCCCCGTCAATTCACTCCCGAGCGCGCGGCCGACATGGATGCGGTGCGCCGCCAGTCGCCGCTCATTGTCTCGCCGCCGATCACCCTGACCGCCGATGGACTGGGGGCCGGCCTTTGCGAAATCAAGGTGAGCAACCCGTCGCGGCGGCCGGTGGAATTCACACTCACCGCCGATGCCGCGGCTGAGGAATGGATTCTCTCGCCGGACCATCAGCACGAAGTTGTCCAGCCCGGCCAGGATCATTCGTTCGTATTCGTCTGCGTGCGCGTGCGCTCCGCGTTCACCTCGTCCATGCGCCCGCCGGCTTTCGAGCTGTCAGCCGACTATCTTGAAGAAGGGGCGAGGACGACTCTGCCTCCGCGCCGGTTTCCCGCGGCGGTCCGCTTCGGCGACCTGCCACCGGAAATTTTCGCCGCGCCCGTGGACCCGATCGCCCTCAAATCCCGGGACGCTGCCTCCGGCGTGCGTGTCGATCCGACCCTCTTTGATCTGCCTGACGGCCCCTTCACCCTTGAGGGCTGGGTGCGCCCGGAAAAATCCCAGCCGACCGCCGGCCTGATCGCCAAAACCCAGCGCTCCGATTACGGGCTGCTTGCCGAAAACGGCGTGGTCAGCTTCCTGGTGCTCCTCGACGACCGCTACGTGTCCGCCGCCGACCAGAAGCCACTCCCTCTCAACGAGTGGAGTCACGTCGCCGGCGTTTACGACGGCGAATCCGTCGCCCTGTTCGTCAATGGCTCGCCCGTCGCCCGCACCCCGGGCAGCGGAACCCGCCTCCGCAAAGACCTGCCGCTCTACCTCGGGGCCGATCCCGATCAAAAGGGCGCGCCGTCCCGTGCCTTCGCCGGCTGGATCGACGAGGTGCGCCTGAGCATCGGCGCTCGCTACAGCGAAACATTCACACCGGCCCGCCGGCATGAACCGGACGACACCACCGTGCTCCTTTTTCACCTCGACCGGCTGATCGGCGACCTCGTCCCCGACCACGGCACCGCCAAGGCCCATGGACAGCTCGTCGGCGCCGCCGCCCTCGCCCCGGCACCGTGAGCCCAACCACCCGGGAAACCCACTGCATGACGCCCTACACCACCAAACTCGCCTCCCGCATCGCCGCCACCGGCTCCCGACTCTGCGTCGGACTGGATCCCCGCTTCGACCTCATCCCCGGCGATCCGTCCGATTTCCTGCGCCGCGTCATCGAAGAAACCTCCCCCGTGGCCGCGGCATTCAAACCCAACAGCGCTTATTTTGAGCAGCTGGGATCGGCCGGTTTCCGTCTTCTCGAAGACGTGCTCTCCCTCATCCCGGCGGACATCCCGGTCATCCTTGATGCCAAACGCTCCGATATCGGCGAAACCCAGAAAGCGTATGCCCAGGCCGCGTTCGGTCACTTTCAGGCCGACGCGGTGACGCTCAATGCCTCGCTCGGGTTCGACACCGTGGAACCATTCCTCGACTTTCCCGGCCGCGCCGTCTACCTGCTCGCCGTCACCTCCAATCCCGGCGCCTCCGAATTCGCCCTGCGGAAAATGCCCGACGGTCGCCACCTCTTTGAGCACACCCTCGACATGGCCGCCCGCGCCGCCGGCCGCCCGACCGAAGTCGGCTTCGTGGTCGGCCTGACCAATGCTTCGGACGACGTCATGTCCCGGGTCATCGACGCGCCGCTGCTTGTCCCCGGCCTCGGAGCTCAAGGGGGCGAGTTGTCGGCGCTCGGTGGTCCCGGGCGCCGGGCTCCCAGCGTGATCAATGTCTCCCGCGGCATCCTGTACGCCGATCCGCAGCGGTCGTTCGCGGACAAGGCACGCGACTGGGCCGATCGCATCGCCGGGGCCTGGCGCGGGGCGTGAGCCTGACAGCGGGTGACCGTGCCGCCGCTCCTCCCGGTGTGCCCCCCTCCCACCTTCTCCATCTTCTCCCCGTGCCCTCCCGGGGCCTGCGCCGCTACCCGTTCAGTTCCTTGTCGAGCAATCCGACCAGGGCCTCAATCTCCCCGCGCAGACGGTCGGTCCGCTGTTTGAGGACCTGCAGCCGGTACTGGCCGAGCTTGGTGCGGTCATCGCCAGCTCTTTTCACCCGGGCGGCGTCCTGCTTCGCCTTCTCGATCTGCTCCTGACGCGTCTTGATGCGGGTCTTCAGATTGTAGACCACAGTCGGATTGACCGTGCGGTTGGGATCCTTCCGGACAATCGTCGTTCCCTCCAGTCCTTCAATTCCTTCCAGCCCACTGGCCGCTTCCGCCGCCGCCACCTTCGCTTCCTCCTCCCGCTTCACTTCCTCCGGATCATACAGAAATTTCCGCTGCAGTTCGGCCGGAAGTTTCGCCATCGGCACCCGACCCGCCCCGGCGCTGTGGGAAAACGAGACCTCGGACGGCGTGATCTCGCGGAACACCACCGCCTGGTACGTCTGGCTGTCCGCCGTCTGCAACGCCGGCACCGTGAATCCCTTGAGCTTCGCCCGGTGGCTGATCTTGTATTTTGCCATGTACTCCTCCAGCTCCTTGCGCGCCTTGACCGCTTCGTCCTGGAGCTTCTCAAACTGGGCCTTGGCCTCGTCCGCCTCTTTCTGCAGTTCCTCGGTGCGCTTGATCTGCTCAGCCGCCGCCTCTTCGGTCTGCTGCTGGAGGCGCTTCAACTCGCCCTCCAGCCGGGCATTCGCCTTTTTCAAGGCCTCCACTTCCTCCTGGGCCAGCAGGACCGCCTGCTGGTCCTTGGGGTCACAGGAGGTCAGAAACGTCGGGGCGGCCACCGCCAGCAGCAGGCTGATCCGCAGGGAAGG
The DNA here is from genome assembly GCA_023253495.1 of Verrucomicrobiales bacterium. GTDB lineage: Bacteria > Verrucomicrobiota > Verrucomicrobiia > Verrucomicrobiales > V1-33 > CAJBME01. Next base: position 3,564 of record JALRGF010000562.1, on the reverse strand, counting down.
ATGGTTCAGAAAATTCATGGTCAGTAAATGAGCGTCGTCAGGGGACAATTTGTTTGGTGACAATTTCAGCATTTCTGTTCACAGTATGTGGCTCCCGCATCGCCTCCACGCTCTCCAGCGCCGCCCACCGTTGGAAAATACGGAGCCCCAGGGCCCCGCCAAGCGCCGGCCGCCACCGGTTCTCCAAACCCGGGTCGGCTTACTCCCCATCGCGCCCCCGCTCGCCGCGCGGCAGCACCAGAGAAGCGATCGAATCCGCCATTTTGGCCAGGCGTCGGACCGACTTCGGCGGCAGCTTGCTCAGGTGGGAGTAGCCGTCGGCGGCCACTTCAAAGAATTCCTTCATGGCCTTGAGGCGTTCCACGGTGACCGGATCGGCGGCCGCGCTGGCGGCCGCTTCGGTGACGCACTCGCGGAGCACGCCGATGGTCGGGTCCATTTCGCGGCGTTTGCGTTCGGCGACAATGACCCGGAAGAGTTCCCAGACGTCGTGGATCGACTCAAAGTGGTCGCGGCGGTCGCCCATCATGTGGACGATTTTGACGATCCCCCAGTTCTGGAGCTCGCGCAGGCTGGTGCTGACGTTGGAGCGGGCCAGGCCGAGCTGCTCGCAGATCTGTTCGGCATGCAGGGGTTTTTCCGCGAGGTAGAGCAGGGCGTGGATCTGGGCCACGGTGCGGTTCAGGCCCCAGCGGGTGCCCATTTCACCCCAGTGGAGGATGAATTTGCGGGCGACGGGCGACAGGGTTTCCATGGGGGAAAGGGGGCTGGTTCCGGAGTGGCGGGTCCCACACGGCCGGGACGACGGTCACGGACCCCCGACGCTTAGTTTCCGCCTCCCAGCGCATCGATGCCCAGAGGCACATTGACGTTGGGAAAGTCTTTGAGCGTGAGGGAAAGAACCACGCCGGTCTCCTCCTCGCCGCGGTTGTCGCGGAACAGGAACCCGAGCGCCGCCGTCCATGTGTTCAAGTCACGGTGCAGGCTGTACTGCTGGGTCTCGAACGTGCTGTCCTCGAACTCGTACCGATGGAAGCTGCTGAATCCCCAGTTCTCGCTGAGACGGACGTAGGTGCGCAGGTCCAGAAGGTTCGAATCAAGAAAAAACGGATCGTCCTGGAGGAACCGGTGGCCGACATTGAATTCAAAATCACGCGTCGGCATGAACGTCACCCCGGAGTTCAACTCGGTAAACGAATACTCGCCCCCGAAAACCGGAATCTGCGCGCCGAGATTTGTCCGCAGCCAGGGAAGCGGGAACCACGCGATCTCCTCAAACAGATTGGAGGCGTCCCGATCGAACTCCGGATCGTCCAGAAAGGTGTCAAAATACGTGTTGCTGACCAGCCACGGGTGGCTGCCGGACCCGCGGCGGGTCAGCAGGCGGTTTTCCACGCCGACGCGGAAAATGTTCCATGAGTTCAAGCCGTCGATCGCGGTGAACTGCGGCACGTCCAGCGGACGCAGCCGGTTGGTCGGCACCAGACGGTCGACCCCGCGGAACGACGACCCGAGGTCATCGGCAGTGACGTATGAATAGTTCACATACGGCTGCACCACGTGCATCACGCCATCGAGTCCGAGTCCCGGCACACGGACGTCGTCATAAAACTTCGAGAACTTGGTCGAGACGTCCACCCCGGCATGGAAAATCCCGCGGGTGGAATGTTCCGGCTCCGGCCCGTCGACGCTGGAGTAATTGACGGCGCCGCCGCCGATTTTCGGGGTGACGGTGACGGCCCCGCCGAGGGTCATCGGGTAGAGCACCTCGTGGTAGCTGTAGAGCCGGCTGAAGCTGCTGGGCTCGAGCTGGCGCCGCAGGTCTTCGAGCAGGGTGCGGCTCTCCTGGTTGGCCGGATCCAGGCCCAGCGGTGAGCGCAGCCCGCTGGTCTCGGAAAGACGGGCGGCCAGCTGGTCGGCGAGCCGGATGTCGGACTCCAGGGCATCGGCCTGGGTGCGCAGGCGGTTCAGGCGGGACTCACTGAGGTTGTCCTCGTAGATCCCGAAGGTTGTGCTGCCCCAGTAGAAGGCCCCGGTGTCAAAAATCGGCTGACGGGTGAAGTCAAGGGCCACTTCGGGCAGGCGCGTGTCGTTCCGGTAAAAATCATTGAGCTCAAAGCGCGTCTGCACGCTCAATTCGCCCCGTTCGTGCTGTTTGGTCAGCGTGATCAGGTTGTCCGGTTGCGGGTCGAGCCGGAAGTCGCTCGGGAAGAAATCCTCATAAAAGAACTCGTCACTGACCTTGTTGATGTCGAAATCCACATACAGGGTGCTTTCCTCGGGGCCCGGAAGATAGACGCGGTGGTGGAAGTTGATGCGGTAGCGGTCCTGATCGAGGCCGCTGCGGTCCTCGGCGCGGGAGGAGACGACCGACTGCTGCGGGTCGGTATCGTGGGCGTAGTAAGCCTGGAATTTCCCGAAATTCGGGTTCCCGCGCCACCGCTGGGACGAAAGGTTCAGGCCGGCGGCCAGTCCGCGTTCGGTGCGTCCGTCGAGCAGAAACTGGACCACGGAATGATCACCCCAGAGGCTGCCGTAGCGGTTGAGCAGGTAGCCGCCCCACTGGCTGCTGTAGCCCGGGGTGAACTGGTACCCGAGGTCCTCCTGCAGCGGCTGCGAGAGATACGGCAGCCAGAAGACAGGTACGTCGCCGACATACAGCTTCGGATTGCGGAAGACCACACGGTCCTCGGGATAGATCTCAATTTTCTCGGCCTTGATGAACCAGTCGGGGTCCGGGTTGTCATCCGTGGTGAAGGTTGTGCCCTCGGTATTGACGACCGAAATCTCGGAGAGGTCGCTGTCGAGCTGATCGGTGCTGAAAAAGACCGGCTCAAAGGCGCTGCGCATCTCGGAGGCGTCGATCTCCTGGGTGCGCACGCGATAGGTCGCCCGCTCCCCGCGGTACAGGACCCCTTCGCGGTAGATGGAAACGTTGCCGGTCACGCGGATCTCCTCGAGCTTGGTGTCAAACTCCGCCCGGTTGGAGAAAATCTCGGTGCCCGCCAGCTCCAGATGCACGTTCCCGCTCCAGACAATGGCGCCTTTTTCGGCGTCGTACTGTGTGTCGTCAGTGTCGATCTTGACGTCACTGCCCAGCTGTTCAAGAAAGCCGAGGGAGTCGGCGCCCAGCTGGGCATGGGCCCCGGCCGCGAGGACCAGACTGAGGAGTAGGCTCCGGGCGATCTTCATGGAATGGGTAGAGGCGCCCGCGACCCATCCGGTCCTCAGGCAATCGTTTATTAAACCGGCCACCGGATTTTGGCAACCGACGCGAGACAAAATCAGCGGGTGCCGCCGCTCAGCCGCAGACGTCCCCGGGAAAAGTCCGATGGTCGGATTTCGATCGTCACCGCCTGAGAGGCAGCCAGATGGGCGGCGGCGGCCCGGTCCGCGCGCCGCACCACCCCGGCCAGTTCGTGGCCGTTGGGCAGGCGCACCCACCAGGCGTGCGGCCCGAGCGGGCGCAGCAGCATGGCATCGTCACAAACGGCAGGGGCGGGCAACATGCCGCTCTCTATCGATCGTCATGGCGGTCTCCGCAAGCGCGGTTGGAGGTCGACG
>JALRGF010000423.1 GCA_023253495.1 Verrucomicrobiales bacterium | reverse complement strand
CGTGGGTCGCCGTCCCCGATGAAGGGCCCCGCCCCCACCACGGGACGGCGACCCACGGATTCCCGCCCCCAGCTCCGCATCCCGGAGGGATGCCAGAAGCGCGGGCCCCACGAAAAACCACTTGCCACATCCCCAACCCGTGTCATCTATGCCTCCCGCCCCTCTGGGCGTGACATGACCCCATCGTCTAGCGGTTAGGACATTGCCCTTTCACGGCAAGAACCGGGGTTCGATTCCCCGTGGGGTCGCCAGCTTCATAATGATCGCCTCTGCTGCCGTGGAGCCCCTCCTCGCGGCTCTGGCCCTTCCGCCGCACCACCGTTGCGCAAATCTGCCCGTCGCAGATGGCGATGCCGGCGTCGGTGACGATGGTGGTTACGAAGACCTGTTCGCCGTCGCAGGCCGGAGTGGGGGAGGCGTGCGACGCCTGGGCATTGATCTGGGGAAAGCCCCTGCACTGGATTTCCTTCGCCCACAGCTGCCGTCCGGTGGTCCGGTGGTCCGGTCATAACACAGGACCGACTCGCAGACCTCGCGCGACCATGCTTCAGCGCCGCCGCCGAAGCCCGAGAAGCGCTGCCATGCCCAGCAGGCCAAGGGCCGCGGGTTCCGGCACTGGAGTTCCGGTGAGAACGAGATTGGACACCGAGAAGCTGCCGGTGGTGGCGGCCCCGAACGGAGCGTTGTTCCAGAGCATGAAGGCCACGGTGTCCACCGTGTCCATCATGCCGTTGGCGCCGTCCGCCTGGGCGATCGAGTCATCGAAGAATCCGACACTGACCGTGTTCGGGCTGCCGGCGCCGTTGTTGTTGCCATAGGAAAAATCCCAGGACAGTCCGCCGGCCACGCGGGCAATATTGAGTGTGTAATAATGCTCGGTGGCCAGATTGACGAGAGGATCACCGATGGCAGTGCCGTTCACCACCGTGGAGGAACTCCCGCGGGTGGTCCCGGAATTGAGGAAGTGCCCGAAATTGCCCGCACTGTAGGTCGCTGAAACGGATGGATCGGTGATGCTTCCGTCGAAACGCGTGGTGGCCGTGTTGCCTGCCGGGGTTCCAAAATCAGTGGAAGCCCAGATGCCATGGTTCCTGTCGGTCTGTCCCAAGGCCCAGCGAAACTGGGAATCGCCAGCCACCATCGCGTTGGCCGCCGTCGCGACGAAGGAAAGCGACACGCTGTCCCCGACCGTGGCCAGAGCCAATGGCGTGAATTTCTGGAAGATCCGAGGGCGTCCGGAAGAATCGACCCCAGCCGCGCCGTCCACATCCAGCGTATTCTCCCCGATCGCCGCGGTAAACCCGGTGCTCGACTGCCCGCTGAGCTGCAGGATGCCGGCGTTGGGCGCGGTCGGATTGGTCTGGTTCCAGTCAAACTCATCCCACGTGCTGTTCAGGGTCACGTTGGCAGCGGGCAGGGATGATGTGGCGAGCAGGGTCGCGAGCAGTGGATGGATTCTCATCAGGGACCAAGCTGTCAGATTGCCGGTGGCAGGCAAGCGAGGAATGGCGTCGATGGATGGCAGGGAAGCCGCCGCCATCAATGTCGCCCCCCCTTTGACACACCGCCACGACCCGCCTGCGCGACACCTTTCGCACCGACCTCAACCTCCCGGACGGCCGCATTGGCTCTGCCGGTGTCACACGCCCGACTCAAATGGCTGCTTGAAATAAATCCTGTCATCCCGCATTCTCATACATGCTGATTACCTTCGAACTCACGCCCTGTGAGGAGACAGGCGGCTATGTCGCACGCTGGGATGATCCGGTCGGCGGCGGTATCTGCACCCAGGGTGACAGCTTCGCCGAACTGGATGCCATGGTGCAGGATGCGGTCAGCGTTTATTTCGTTGACCGACCGAAGCCCGAGCGCATACGGCTCCACTTTGTGCGCGATCCCGAGCTGGTCCCGGCATGAAGCTGCCGCGCGACGTGAACGGCGCGGAAGCTGCAAGAGCATTGAGCCGTCTCGGCTTCGAGGAGCAGCGGCAGACCGGCTCCCATCTCATCATGCGGCGGGAGGAGAGAACGGTGGTGGTGCCGATGCACAAGCCGATCAAGCCCGGCACACTGAAGGGCCTGATCGAGCAAGCGGGATTGACTGTGGAGGAGTTCGTCGCGGAGCTGTGAGGTTTGCCCCAGGGGCTGGAAAGTCATACTCGACCTCAGCCGCACCGGGGTCCCCCATTCCCCTGCCCACTCCCTCACATCACTCAGGCACCCCATCCCGGCGCCGGCCCCGAAAGCAAATTTCCTTCAGACAGACACAGGCGTCGGATGAGGCGCCGTTCTTATCGGCGCGCGGCGCGGACGAGGCCGACGAGCACCCCCTGGACCACCAGTTCGTTGACTGGCTGGAGGTTCGGGTAGGCGGGGTTCTCCGCTTTGAGGTAGGCGTGGCCGTCCTTCCGGAGGAACCGTTTGAGGGTGGTTTCGCCGTCGATGAGGGCCGCCACGATGTCGCCGTCGCGGGCGTCGCGTTTTTCGAAGATGGCGTAGTCACCCGGGATGATATGAGCGTCGATCATCGAGTCACCGCGCACGCGCAGGGCGAAGGTGACGGCGCCGTCGGACAGGCCGAGCAGGGCGGCGTCGATGGCGAGCTGCGAGTCGGCCACCGGCTCCGCGGCGGTGGGCAGGCCGGCGGGAATGGCGCCGTAGACGGGCACGCTGAAGCTCAGCGGGCGACCGAGGTCCTCGGGAAAAACGAGCCCGCGCGCCTTGCCGACGAGCTTTTTGATGGCACCTTTGCGTTCGAGGGCCCGCAAATGACTGACCGCCGCTGTCTGACTCGCAAAGCCGAAGTGCTGCTGGATATCCCGCGTCGAGGGCATCACTCCGGTGGTGCGCTGGTAGTTGCGGATGAATTCGAGGAGTTGTTGTTGGCGTGAGGTGAGCATAGGAAGAGTGTTCGTGAGAACAGACACAGATTTGCAACCATGGCAAGACATTTTCCGTCGTTTTTCCCGCTCCCGCCCCGCGCCCGCCGGTCCGGGGCGTGGTTCGTCCCGGTTTTCCGGGTGCTTGTTTTCCTCGCGGGGTCCGGACTGAGCGGGGTTGCCGCCGAGGAGCCGGCGGAGGGCAAATCAGGCGCCCGGATCATTGAAATCGGAGCGGCCGACGCCGAGGAGGCCGGGCGGCTGCCGGACCTGACCCGGGAACTGGCGCAGCGCGCCGCCGCCGCCGTCTCCCGCAAAGACTGGAAAACCGCCCGGGCCGCCTACCGGGAAATGGTCGACGCCGAGCCCGGCAATGCGCCCGCCCTCGCAAACCTCGGCGCCGTCGAATTCCAGCTGCAGGAATACGACGCGGCGGTCGGCCACCTCGAACGCGCTCTGATCGCCAAGCCCGGCCTGGCGCAGACGTGGCTTACGCTCGGCATGGTTCATTATGCGCGCGACGAACCGATGCGGGCCCTGAGCGCCCTGAGCCGCGCCGTGGCCGAAAAACCCGATGACCCGCGCGCCCGCAACCACCTTGCCGCGGCCGCCAAGGCGCTCGGCTGGCTGGGGGCGGCGGAATCCGAACTGCAACGGGCGCTGGACCTCGACCCGGCCTATGCCGAAGCCCATTTCAACCTCGCCCTCATTTACCTCGAACGCCGCCCGCCCGGCATCGAGCTGGCCCGGCGCCATTACCTGCGCGCCGTCGAACTCGGCACCCCCCGCGACGAGGGAGTCGAAAAACAGTTGAATGATCCGGCCTCCGAGGAAATCAATGAGTCCGAGGCCACCGGGCCATCACCCGGATCGCCCGCCGCCACTCCGAAGACCCCCGCCGCCAAAGCCCGCCCGAAAACCAAGCCCCGATCCGCCCCCTCCACGCGCCGCCCGTCTCCGGAATGATGACCCCGCCGACCGCATCCCGCCGTCAGTTTCTCGCCAGCCTGGCCGCCACCGCCGCGGGAGTCAGCATCGCTGCGCCGCAGGTTCTCGCCGTGCGCTATCCGGATCCGGAGGTCAGCGCTCCCGTGGCCATGGTCATCGACGCCCGCACCGGCCGCGTGCTGTTTGAAAAAAATGCCGATGAAATCCGGCCGATCGCCAGTACCCAGAAGCTGCTCACCGCTCTGATCCTCTGCGAACGCGGCAACCTGCGGCAGCGGCTGGTGGTCCAGCCGAGCGACATCGCGGTGGAACCGACCCGGCTCGGCCTGAAAGTCGGCCAGAGCTACGGCCGCGGCTACCTCATGCAGGCGATGCTGGTCAAGAGCTGCAACGACGTCGCCCATGCGCTCGGGCGCGACTACGCCGGCACCGAGGCGCGGTTCGGTCAGGTCATGACCGCACGCGCCGCCAAGCTCGGGTGCCGCACCTCGCGGTTCGTCAATGCCAGCGGGCTGCCGGCGCCCGGCCAGCGGTCGAGTGCGCGCGACCTCGCCCTGATTTCCCGCGCCGCCTACCTTGTGCCGGTGATCCGTCAGATCGTGCGTCTGGAGATGCTCCCGTTTCGCTACTCGGACGGCCGCCAGATCACCCTGCAGACGACCAACAAGCTGATGAAACGGTGCCCGTACGTCACCGGCATGAAAACCGGCTTCACCAGGGCCGCCGGCAAATGCCTCGTCTCCAGCGGCGCCACCGGCAACCGCCACGTCATCGCCATCATCCTCGGCAGCTCGTCGAAATACATCTGGGACGAATCCCAGTCGCTCATCGACTTCGGCCTCAGCGTCGTCTGAGCCGGTGGCTTCCGGCCGCCGCTCCCGATTCCCCGTTGCGCCGCGACCCGCGCCGCCTTGCCTGCAGCGTGCGATCATTTGAGGAGGAATTGCGCGAACTCGATCGCGCCTCGCTCCGCCGCTCCCTGCGGCGGTGCGCCGGGCCGCAGGGGGTGGCGCTGGTCCTTGACGGGCGGCCGCTCGTCAATGTTTCCTCCAACGACTACCTCGGGCTCGCCGCCCACCCGCTGGTCCGAGAGGCCTTGATCCGCGGCGTGGAACAGCATGGGGCCGGCAGCGGCGCCTCCCGCCTCATCTGCGGCACCCGCGCCGCCCACGCCGACCTCGAAGCCACCCTCGCCGCCTTCAAAGGCACCGAGGCCGCCCTCACCTTCGGCAGCGGGTATGCCGCCGCCCTCGGCACCCTCGGCGCGGTGCTGCGACCGGGCGACATCGCCCTGCTCGACCGCCTCGCCCACGCCTGCCTGATCGACGGCGCCCGCGCCAGCGGAGCCACCGTGCGCACGTTCCGGCACAACGACCCGGCCCACCTCGCCACCCGCCTCGACTGGGCCGCCGAGCGCGTCGCTCCCGGCGGCCGCGTGCTTGTCGCCACCGAAGGCATTTTCAGCATGGACGGCGACCGCGCCCCGCTCCGCGAAATCACCACCCTCTGCCGGTCCCGCCACGCCCTGCTCCTGGTCGATGAAGCTCACAGCTTCGGCCTCTGCGGCCGCGACGGCC
>JALRGF010000419.1 GCA_023253495.1 Verrucomicrobiales bacterium | reverse complement strand
AGCCTTTGGTCGGCGGCGGACGTCGGCGTTTCCCGGACGCGCCTTGACCGCCGGCGGTGGCTCCGGTATGGACGGACATGCCACGCGCGCGCACGACCCCGGCCCGGAAAGCGGCCGCCCCGAAGAAGACGAAGAACGAGACCAAGCTCACCTACAAGGGAGCGGGGGTGGACACGCACGGGGCGGCGGCCCTGGTCGGAGACATTGCCGGGCTGGTGGCGTCGACGCAGAAGCACCGGAAGCTGGCCAACGCGTTCGGGTTGTTCGCGGCGGCCTACGATCTGGGGTCGTACAAACACCCGGTGATCGTGACCGGGGCGGACGGGGTGGGCACGAAGCTGGAGGTGCTGCTGGAGCACGATATGCTGGAGACGGCGGGCAAGGATCTGGTGGCGATGAATGTGAACGATGTGCTGACCACCGGCGGTGATCCGATTCTGTTTCTCGATTACATCGGGATCGGGCGGATCGACAAAGCGAAGGTGACGCGTCTGGTGGCGGGCATGGCCGAGTGGTGTGCCGCCTGCCGGTGTATTCTGGCCGGGGGCGAGACGGCGGAGATGCCGGGGGTGGTGCCGGACGGGGTGATTGAGCTGGCGGGGTTTGCGGTGGGTGCGGCCGAAAAAAAAGACCTGTTGGACATTGCCAGGGTGCGGGAAGGGGATGTGGTGGTCGGCTGGCCGTCGGCCGGATTTCACAGCAACGGGTGGACGCTGGTGCGCCAGTGTCTGTCCAAATTGGGGAAAAAAGTGACGAAAGCGCAGGTGCGTGAGCTGCTTGCGCCGACCCGGCTGTATCACGAAGAGGTCTGGGCGCTGCGGAAGAAAAAAGTGCGGGTCCACGCCATGGCGCACATCACCGGCGGCGGACTGCCGGAGAATCTCGAGCGCCTGCTCGGGGATCACGGGGCCGACTTGCGCATTCCCGAGTGGAAACTGGGGGTCATCCCCCAGATTCTCGCGCTGTGCGACCCGGTATCGATGCTCGAAACCTTCAACATGGGGTGGGGATGGGTCGCCGTCGTTCACCCCAAGGACGTCAAAAAAGCCCTGGCGTGCGGTGAGGGGGCGCGGGTGCTCGGCAACATCAGCCGCCGCCGGGGCGTGCGGGTCACGGTCGGGTGAGCGCGTCCCGTCCGGTGCGCCGGGCGGCTACCGGGGGGCGCGCCGCCATCGATAGAAGACCTGGACCGCGACGGCGGCCACGGTGCCGCCGGCGACGTCGGCGACCCAGTCGCCCCAGTCAAGACCGCTGCGGCCGGGAGTGAACAGCTGGTGGGTTTCGTCAAAGGCGCCGACTACGGCGGCGGCCAGCGGCAGCAGCCACCACCGTGCCGGCCACCGTCCCGCGGACACGATGCTGCCGCCGAGGAGCAAACCGCCCAGAAAAAAGAACCCGAAGTGTTCGACCTTGTCGAACCAGTCGAACGGCCGTGGTCCGATGAGACGGTGCCCGGGAATGGACGAGAGCGCGAAGAGCACCCAGAACCAGAGCCACCACGCGAGGCGCCAGCGGCGGGCCGGGTCGGCCGGCGGGTGCTCAATGGAGGGTGTGGTGGGCATGGGGTGGAGCGGCAACGGCGGGCGGCGGTCGGGGCACCGGTGGCGCGGCCTTCCGCGCGGCGCGTCACGGCAGGTTTTTGAGTTCCTGTTCGAGGCGTTCGCTGAGCCACTGTTTCATCATGCTCTGGTAGTTGAGGAACCGGGTGCGGGCCATGCGTTTGATGCGGGCGAGCATGCGCGGGTCAAACCGGAGCGTGATGGTGGTTGATTCGCGGACGTCTGACTTGAGGATCGACTGGCTCATCAGCCGTGAGTCGATCTGATGTTCGAGCCAGTAGGCGGCCTCCTCTCGTTCGTCGTCGAACGACGGCATATCGCTCCACTTGGTGATGGTTCTCATGGGTGACAGAAGGGTGGTGGTGGCGCGGGCCGGGGGTTAGAGAAGTTCGGCATTTTTCCGTTCGTAGAAGAGGATTTCCTCCGGCGTCATTTCGCGGGCGCAGAGCACGCGGTATTTTTTGCCGTCGGTCCAGAAGAGTGAAAAGATGCCCCGGTTGCCGATGGACTTGCCGAGGTTGAAGTAGCGGGCGCCCCCGCGGCCGTCGCCCTCGGGGAGCAGCCGGATGCTGAAGGGATCCTCGAAGGATTCCTCGATTTCGCGGGGCAGCACCAATTTCAGGTCAAAGGGGGCGTCGAGCCAGTCGAAATCCATGGGTCGGGTGGTGATTGGGGGAAAAGCAGGGCGGCATTGCGGGCCGGGACCTCCGGAGGGCCGGAGGGGGGCGGCGGGTCAGGCGACCGCGGCACCCTAGTCGCGGAAGGTGTCCCCGGCCCAGCAGCTTTTTTCTCCGGGCCGGGATTTTTCCGGCTGGCGGGGGTTCAGGGCGTGGGCGCGGCGGGGGCGGGCTGGATCAGTTCGATTTCATAGCCTTCCGGCGCGTCGATGAATGCGAACACGCTGCCGGAGCTGGTGGTGGTGGGACCGTCCGAGAGCGGGTAGCCCCTGGCGGCGGCGTGCGCGGCAAAGGCGGCGAGGTCGGGAACTTCGAAGGCAAGGTGGGTCAGGTCCGGGCCGACCACCACCGGGCCGCTGGCCGGATAGCAGCAGATCTCAAGGAGCTCCTCGCTGCCCGGGGTCTGGAGAAAAACGAGTTCCGATCCCCGGGGCGACTTGTGGCGGCGGACTTCGCGCAGACCGAGCACGCCGGTGTAAAACGCGACTGTCCGGTCCAGATCAGCGACCCGGTAGCGGGTGTGCAGCAGTTTGGTGACCATGAACGTCAGGAGACACGGTTTCCGGGAAAAATCCACGGAGAATCGGGGGAAGGACGAAGGATGAAGGACGAAGGAGGAGGGGGGTGGAAATGTGCATGGCTGCCGTTGCGAGGTGGCGGATGGCCGGCTACGATTCGCGCTGCCGTATGATGGAGCCACCAACTCCCACCCGCGTCCGCCTCTGTTCCCGCCGCCAGGCCCTCGGCTGGTTGGCGGGGGGCGCGGCATTGGGCTGGGCGGGGCCGGCGGAAGGTGCCTGGAAGCTGGTCACGGTGGGCGGCGTCGAATACGTCACGGCGGCGGGGATCAAGCAATTTTACCGGTTTGCGGGGCTTGAGCGCAGCGGTGCCTCGGTGGCCTTGCGTTCGCCGCGGCTGGTCCTCCGGCTGCGCAGCGGCAGCCAGGAGATGTTTGTCAACGGGGTGAAGTTCATGCTCAGCCTGCCGGTCCGCAGTCAGGGGGCCGACGTGCTGGTGTCGAGGATTGATCTTTCCAAGCTGATTGATCCGGTGCTGCGGCCCAGCCACATTGCGCAGGGGCCGTTGTTCACCACGGTGGTGGTGGATCCCGGGCATGGCGGGCACGATGCCGGGGCGCGCGGGGTTTTTGGCAACGAGGAGACGTACACTCTGGACACGAGCCTGCGGCTGGCCAAGCAGCTGCAGGCGCGCGGATTGAAGGTGGTGATGACGCGGACCGGTGACAGCTATCCCAGTCTGCCCCAGCGGGTGGAGGTGGCCAATGCCGCTCCGGCCAGCATTTTTGTGAGCGTTCATTTCAATTCCGGGGGGGCGACAGCGCAGGGGGTTGAGACGTATGCGCTGGCGCCGCAGGGGACCAACCGCTCGCGCAAAGAGGATGCCGAGACCGACGCGATGCGCTTCACCGGCAACGCGCGCGATTCGGAAAACATCGCGCTCGCCACCGCCGTGCACGCGTCCATGCTCTACCAGCTCAAGGCGGTTGACCGAGGCATCCTCCGCGACCGGTGGTTCCTGCTCAAGGGTATCCAGACGCCCGGCATCCTTGTCGAGGGCGGCTTCATCACCAGTCCGGTCGAGTGCGCGAAGATCCACAACCCGCTGTACCGCGAGCGTCTGGCCGCGGCCATCGCGGCGGGGATCATGAATTACCGGAAAGCCTTGCGGCGGTAGGAGGGACGGGAGGGACCTGAGGGACCTGAGGGACCTGAGGGACCTGAGGGGGAGCGGCGGGCGGGTCGCCCGCGCCTCGTCTTGACGCTTCCGGATTCGTCCCTTAGGTGGCCGGCTTTGCTCATGAATACCGCGATACTCGCTCAAGCTGCCAATCAGGCCCGAGGTCTGGCCATGGATGCCGTCCACAAATGCTCTTCCGGCCACCTCGGCTTGCCGCTGGGGGCGGCGGAAATCGGGGCGGTATTGTTCGGGGGGACGCTTTCGTGCGATGCGACCGACCCGCGCTGGCTCAACCGCGACCGATTTATCCTCAGTGCCGGACACGGATCGATGTTTCTGTATTCGTGGCTGCATCTGGCGGGATATGATCTGCCGATCGAGCAGGTGGCGGCTTTCCGGGCGCTGCATTCGTCGACTCCGGGGCACCCCGAGTTTCACGAAACGCCGGGGGTGGAATGCACCACCGGCCCGCTTGGGCAGGGCGTCGGCAACGCGGTCGGGTACGCTCTGAGCGGGCGCATGGCGGCGGCCACTTACAACACCGCTGATCACACGATTTTTGATCATCATGTCATCGCGCTGGCCGGCGACGGCTGCCTGCAGGAAGGCGTCGCCCGCGAGGCGGTCGCCTTCGCCGCCCACAACGGCCTCGACAACCTCATCCTCATCTTTGATTCCAACGACGTCACCCTCGACGCCAT
>JALRGF010000297.1 GCA_023253495.1 Verrucomicrobiales bacterium | reverse complement strand
CGACCAGTCCGACCAGTCCGACCAGTCCGACCAGTCCGACCAGTCCGACCAGTCCGACCAGTCCGACCAGTCCGACGGACCCCTCAACCCCCGGTACCCCCGGTACCCCCGCAGCCCAGACCGCCGCCACCAATTCAACGGAGTCGCCGCAACCGGGACCGGACAGTCTCTCGCCGTCCGCCAACCGCCAGGCGGCCGCCGGCCAGGCGGGAGAAGGGTCGCCGGAAGCACCACCCTCAGACGCCCCCGGTGACGGTCCCGGCGGCGGGCGCGGAGGTTCCGGCCCGGACGCGGCCGAACGGCTGACGCGGCTGCTCTCTGATGCCGGGGGGCCGGACGGCGGCCGCGGCGGGACATCCGCCGCCCCCATCCAGGGCGAGGGGTTCACCCATTGGTCCGACCGGCTGCGCGAGGTCGAGGAAATGATCGAGTTTCCCGACCTGCGCCATGCCGTGGCCTCGGCCCGCGAACGCGCCCGCGTCCTCCGCCTGGAAGCCCAACGCGCCGGCCGGAAACCCGATTGGGCCGTCGTCGAACTCGAAATCCTCAATCCCCTCGTCGAGGTGCGCCGGCAGGTCCGCGAAGAACTGCGCCGCCGGTCGTCCGACGACCCGCTCGCCCCCATCGACCGCGATCCGGTCCCCGATCGCTTCGCGGACCTCGTCCGCCAGTACTACGAAGAACTCGGCCGCGACCCATGACCCCGCACTTGCCATCCAGGATCAGGCAGCACGCGTCCACTCAGGGGCTTCCCGCCCCTCTGGTCCCTCTGGTGCTTCCCGTCCCTCTCTCAGCTCAGGATCGGCGCCCCGAAATGCTGATGCAGTTCCGCGCAGATTTCCGGGGACAGCCGCAACCCGCGCGCCAGATCGCGGAGGTAGTCGGACTCCTCGCGCTGGTCGAGCTCGATCACGGCGAGCGACATGGCGTAAATTTTCTGCTCCATGCCGAGGGGCACGGACCAGGCGAATTCGCGGGCGTCCAGGGGTTTCTGGAACTCCGACTGGATGAAGGCGATCACTTCGCGCGACGGCTCGCCCAGATGGCGCAGAATCTTCTGTTCTTCATCGCGGTCGAGCCGGCCATCGGCCTTGGCAGCATTGATCATGGCCCGGATCATGAGGGTGGCTTCGTCGTCGCGGCTCGGGGCGGCCGGGGCGGAGGCCGGCACCGTGGCACGCGGGGCCTCGGCCGGCGCCGGCCGGCGCACCTGAGCCGGGGGCGGCTGATACGGACGCCCGGCGGCTGCCGCGGCTTCGCGTTCCCGCGCCTGGCGCAACAGTTCGCGGACATCGGCCTTTTCGTCGGTACGAACCGGATCGGAAAACACCCCGCCGCCGGTGGGCATCGTCTGCGGCTGTGCCGGCGCGCCCGCGCTGCCGCCTCCGAGGATGTCACGAAGCACGTCGGCACCGCGCGTTTCCGGTCCGCGGGCCGGGCGGCTCGGAGCCTCGGTGGCGCGGGGGTCGGCGGCGGGAGCGCCGCCGGCGGCCGGACCGCGGAGCAGGGCTTCAAGGAGTTCGATGGCGTTCATGGGGGTCGGCGAGGTTGGGGTGGGATGCGAGGCGGAGGCCGGACCGGCGGGTCAGGCAGCTCGTCAGCCGAGATAAGGACAACGCACCCGCGCCGTCAATCCCCAACCACAACGGAATCATGATCATGGCGACCCTCACCCTGGCCGCCGACGGGTGGCGGACGCCCGTGCTCGTCGCGCTGGCCCTCGGAGCGCTGGCCGTGCTCTGGAGCTACCGCGCCGCCGGAACCGGGCCGCGCCATTGGGGGTGCGCCGCCCTCAAGCTCGCCGGCCTCACCCTGCTCGCCCTCTGCACACTCGAGCCGCAGTGGACACGCCCACGGGTCCGCCCGGGCGCCAACCTGTTCGCCGTCGTCGCCGACAACAGCCAGGGGCTCCAGCTCACCGACGCCGGGGCCACCGAGTCGCGCGCCGCCCAACTCGCCGGTTGGCTCGACCCCGCCCGCCAGGCGTGGCCGCAGGCGCTCGCCGAAACTTTTGATGTCCGCCGCTTCACCTTCGACACCCGCCTGCAGGCGGTCGAATCCTTCGACGGCCTGGCCGCCGAGGGACGGGCCTCGGCTCTCGGTTCCGCCCTCGACTCGCTGAGCTCGCGGTTCCGCGGCCGCCCGCTGGCCGGGGTGCTCGTGTTCACCGATGGCAATGCCACCGACTGGACTTCCCTGCCGGCCGACCTGCCCCCGCTGCCGCCCGTCTACCCGGTTGTCGTCGGCGCTGCCGGGCCGGCCGTCGACCTCTCAGTCCAGCGGGTCACCGTGGCCCAGAGCGCGTTTGAGGACGCCCCGGTCACCGTGACCGCGGAGCTGGCCGCCCGCGGCATGGACGGCCGCCCGCTGGCCGTCCGTCTCATCGACCCGGCCGGCAAGGAAATCGAACGTCAGGACCTCGCCGCGCCAAGCGACGGACCGGCGGCCGTGCGTTTCGAACTCAAACCATCCGAGCCGGGAGTTTCCTTTTACCGCCTGGAGGCGCGGCTGGTCGACGAGCTGGCCGCGCCCGAGTCCCCCACTGCCGAAGCCACGCTTGCCAATAACCATCAGGTGGTGGTGGTCACGCGCGGGCGCGGGCCGTACCGCGTCCTCTACGTCGCCGGCCGTCCGAACTGGGAATACAAATTCCTCCAGCGCGCCCTCCAGGCCGACCGCGAAATCGACCTGGTCGCCCTGATGCGCATGGCCAAACGCGAACCGAAATTTGATTTCCGCGGTCGCGCCGGCGAGTCGGGCAATCCGTTGTTCCGCGGGTCCGACATCCAGGCGCGCGAGCAGGCCGGCAGCTACGACCAGCCGGTGCTGATCCGCCTGAACACGCGGGACGAGCTGGAGCTGAAAGCGGGTTTCCCGAGCGAACCGGAGGAGCTTTTCGGCTACCGCGCGGTCATTCTCGACGACCTTGAGGCCGCTTTTTTCCAGCCGGAGCAGGCGGTATTGCTGCAGCGGTTTGTCGCCGAACGCGGCGGCGGACTGCTCATGCTCGGCGGCATGGAATCGCTGCACGAAGGCGGCTACCACCGCACTCCGGTCGGCGACGTGCTGCCGGTTTACCTCGACCGCACCGGGGAATCCGCCGCGCCGCCGGGGCCGGTCACGTTCGACCTCGACCGCGAGGGCTGGTTGCAGGGGTGGGCGCGGTTGCGGCCGACGGAGGTCGGGGAACGGGCCCGCCTCGACGCCATGCCGCCCTTTCAGGTCCTCAACCGCGTGCGCGGCGTGAAACCGGGTGCCGGGGTGATCGCCAACGCCAAGGACGCTTCCGGCTCCGCCGCCCCCGCCCTCGTCGTCCAGCGGTTCGGTCGCGGACGATCCGCCGCGCTGACCGTCGGCGACTTCTGGCGCTGGGGGATGCGCCGCGCCGAGGTCCGCCCGGATTTTGAAAAAGCCTGGCGGCAACTGGTGCGCTGGCTGGTCACCGACTCCCCGGACCGCGTCGAAGCCACCGCCACCACCGACCCCGCCGATCCCGGCGGGGCCGTCCGGCTGCAGGTCCGGGTGCGCACCGAGCGCTTCGAACCACTGGAAAATGCCTCGGTCAAAATCGAGGTCGCCCCGGTCACCTTCGGCGCCGCCCCGGCCACGGAACCACCGCTGTCGCTGACCGCCGAACCGTCGCTCGAGGACCCGAGTCTCTACGAGGCCACGTACCTGCCGCGCCGCACCGGCGGCTACCGCGCCCGCGCCCTCGCCCTCAACCCATCCGGGGCCGAGGAAGGCCGCGCCGAGGTCGGCTGGAACAGCGACCCGGCCGCCGAGGAATTCCGGTCGCTCACCCCGAATACCACTCTCCTGGAAGACCTCGCCCGCCGCACCGGCGGCCGGGTCCTGCGCCCGGACGACCTGGATGCCTTCGTCCGCGAGCTGCCCTCCACCAAAGCCCCGGTCACCGAAATGTCCTCAGAACCGCTCTGGCACACGCCATGGGTCTTCCTGCTCGCCGTGGCCTGCTTCATCGCCGAATGGGGATGGCGTCGCACTCAGGGTCTGCCATGATCTCGTTCCGTCTCCACCGCCGCCCCCGAGGCCGTTGTTTCCGCCGCCGGCTCGCCGCCGGCGCCGCACCGCTCCTCACCGCTCTGGTCCTGGTCACCTCCATCCCGGCCGTCGCCCGCGCCTCATCCCCGCCGCCTCCCGCCGCACCCGCCACCCCGACCTTCATCATCGTCAATGGCGCCGCCGGTGATCCGGCCTACGGCGACGTCTTCACCCGTCAGGTCGCCACCTGGGAAAAAACCGCCACCACCCTCGGCGCCCGCTCAATCATCATCGGCCGCGACCCCGCCGAGGCACCCGCCGCAGCCGCCAACGACCGCACCCGGCTCCAGCAATCGCTCGCCGCCGAATCTCAAGACGGTACCGCCCCGCTCTGGCTCGTGCTCATCGGTCATGGGACATTCGACACCCGCTCCGCCCGCTTCAACCTGCGCGGCGACGACCTGACCGCCACCGACCTCGCTTCCTGGCTCCAGCCGATCCGTCGCCCGCTCGCCGTCATCAATACCGCGTCCGCCAGCGCCCCGTTCCTCAAGGCGCTCTCCGGCCCCGACCGCATCGTCATCACCGCCACCCGCAGCGGCAATGAACAGAATTACACCCGCTTCGGCACCAGCCTGGCCACCGCCCTCACCGATCCCGCCACCGACCTCGATCAGGATGGCCAGGTCTCCTTGCTCGAAGCGTTCCTCACCGCCGCCGCCAACGTCACCGAATTCTACCAGTCCGAAGGACGGCTGGCCACCGAACACGCCCTGATCGACGACAACGGCGACTCCCTCGGCACCCCCGCCTCGTGGTTCCGCGGCCTGCGCGCCACCCGCAAACCGACCAACGCCCCCGCCACCGACGGCCCCCGCGCCCACCAATGGCTCCTCACCCCGGATACCGCCGCCGCCACCCAGCCACCAGAATGGATCGCCCGCCGCGATGCCCTCGAAGCCGCCCTCGCCACCCTCCGCGATCAGAAAGATTCTCTCCCGCCCGCCGACTATTCGCGCCAGCTCGAATCCACCCTGCTCGACCTCGCCCGCCACTACGAAAACGGCCCCGGCCTGCCCGACGCTCCCGCAAACCCACCCGCCCCCCGCACACCGTAACCATCACCTTCCGGGACGGCGGGGGTTTCCCGCGGAGGCGCGGGGAGGGACGTGGGAGTTCCCGCGGAGGCGCGGAGGCGCAGAGGGGGGGACTCTTTTATCCGGCTGCTTCCCCCCTCGGCGCCTCGGCGCCTCGGCGGGATACCTGCGAAGGTCGGGCTCCGCGGGCCGTGGGCGCGGGGGATTGCGTCTGGACACTGCCGCCTGGGTGTGTCAGGCTCGATCGAGCAAGGAGAGGGAGGGAGGCGATGGGAATCTCGTCGCCGGGGTGCGGGCGTGCCGCATCTACCGACTCGGTTTTTTGCCCACCGACCTATGACATCACGATTCTTTCTTGCTTCCTGCATGTCTTGTCTGGCTGGGGTGGTGCTGGTCCCTGTGCGGCTGGTCGCGGCTCCCGTCGTCAAGCTGGCGGACCATCCGACGGCGAAGCTCACGCCCTTTCCAACGCTGCACAGCACGAAGGCGGTTGGAGACCGGGTGTATTTCGGGTATGGCGACTGGACGGCTTATCCGGCGGTGGTGCTGGTGTCATACACGCCGGCGCGGAATGTGTTCACTCTGGAGCATTCGGTGGCGAGCGACTCGATGGAGTTCATGCGGGAGATCGACGGCACGCTGTACATCCCGCACTGCGATCCGGTGCATTACGAAGATTTCCATGATTTCAGTTACCGCGGTCCGGACGGTCGCTGGTTGCAGAGCGCGGGTCTCGAGCGGGAGCATGTTTTTGATTTTGTGCGTTCGCCGGAGGGGATTTTCGGGGCTTCCAACAACTTGATGCGCAGCGTCGACCAAGGGAGGACGTGGGCGAGCGTCGGCACCGGCTCCGAGTCCTGGCCTTATTTTTACTGGGTCTGCGAGTCGGGGGGCACTGTGTTCAGTCCGATCGGCCGGTTCCGGGACGGGACATTCACCAAGGCGACGGGCCAGCAGCGCGGGCAGTTTCTCAATGCCACCCCGGTGCGCGACGGGCAGACCGATCTGGTGATCGGGCTGGGCGATGGGTTTTACGAAAACCCGCCCGGAATCAAGCGGCAGAGCCGGCTGATGTCGCTGCTGGCGTTTGATGGCACCACTTTCCGCACCCTCTGGTGGAGCATTCCCTGTTTCACGGTGCATGAAAATACGATTTATTTCGTCCGTGGCGCCACGCTGTACCGCTGCTCGAATCCGGCGGCGGCGGAACCCACCTTCACGCCGTTGCCGGTGGAGCTGCCGGGCCAGATCACCAGCCTTGATCGGATCGGCGACCTCTTTTACTGCGGCACGAGTGGCGGCGAGATCTGGGTCGCTTCGGCGGACGGGAGCGACGTGGTGGTGACGCCACCGGTGGTCGAAGACCGGATCCCGGACCAATTCGGCCGCGGTCTGGCCTTTTCCGGGGAAAAGCTGCTGGTCGGGGCGCCGGATGCGGGCCTCTCGCCGGCGGGCGTGCGGGTCCCGCTGGCCGGCCGCACCGAAGTCTGGCGGCGCCGGGAGGGGGCCTGGGAGCGCGAAGGCGAGTCGATTGCTCCGGTGCCGGATTTTTCCGGCTGGCACGGCCGGGACGTGGCGATGCACGGGGATCTGGCGGCGGTGGTCGAAGCCGGTCACGACCTCAGCGGCAAAGACCGTGGGGCGAATGCCAAAGTGCATCTGCAGCAGTTCCGGGACGGCACCTGGAGTGATCGTGGCACGCTGGCGGTGCCATTCGCGCAGAGCGTGGCATTTCAGGACAACCTGCTGGCCGTCGGTACCGCCAACCCCGCTGCCGATCAACAAAGTGGAAAACCCGGCGTCATTCCGTATTCCATCGTGCGCGACGGCGCCGGCGGCCTCACGCTCCTGCCGCAACCGCAGTTGGTGCCGACGTCGACGGCCTACGGCTACAAGGCCCTGGCGAGAGTGGCGCTGCTGGACGACCTGCTGATTGCCGGATTCAGCGGTGATCCGAGCCGCGGGGCTACCGGGATGGTTTCGGTGTTCCGGAAACAGGATGGGATTTTTGAGGCGGCGCCGGTCCAGGAAATCGCGGTTCCGGAGCCGCAGCGGTATGGATTCGCCGTCGCCGCGCACAGCGGCTGGGTGGCGGTCGGCGCTCCCTTCGAGGACACCGGAGCGAGCAATGCCGGTGCCGTGTACCTCTACGAGGTGGCCAATCCCGCCTCTCCGGACACTCCCCTCGTCCTCCGGCAGATGCTGGCGGCCCCCACACCCCAGCCGCATGGTGAATTCGGAGCCTCCGTGGCCGTGCATGGCGACCTGCTGCTCGTCGGCAGCCCGGGCCGGGAAGTCGCCGGCGTCCGCCAGCGCGGCGCCGTCTACCGGTACCGCCGGCAGCCGTCCGGCCCGTGGGCGCCGGTCGGGGAACTCGCTCCCGCAGCCGCTTCGGCCTCTGAATTCGGCATTGAGGTCGCCGTCAGTGACGCCTGGCAGGCCGCCGGCAGCCTCGGGTCGACAGCGGGAGCGACCGGTCTGACGTCCCGCGTCCGGGTGGTCCCCCGCAGCGGGTTTGAGGAGTGGCTGGATACCCACCGGGTGAACGGCCCGCGGGAGCCGCTGGCCGACGGCGATCAGGACGGTCTGCCGCTCCTGCTCGAATACACCTTCAACCTTTCCCCGGTCCAGACCGATCTCCCACCCGCCACCGCCGCCACCCCGGAGCCGCTCGGCGTGCCGCAGCGGGTCGAGCCCGGACTGCCGGCCGATGGATTCCTGACCTACGTGCGGATCAAAAACGACCCGAGGGTGACCGTGGCGGTGGAATGGAGCGCCGACCTCGTCCAGTGGTCCCCGGCCACCGGCGAGCCGACGGTCGTGGCCACCGGGACCACCCACGAACTGGTCCGGTCCCCCGCGCCCGGCGGCCCCGGAGCCCGCTGGTGGCGCGTCAAAGCCGCCTATCAGGCCGAGTGAGCCCGTGGGCCACCTGCCACGGGTGATCCGATCCGGCAATGCAAGACGGCGATTCAAGACAACCCGCCGTTGGCCCGGTATTCTGCACTTTGCTTGAATGACTCACCGGGGCCCGGTGGCCGGGATGCGGCGGGCCCGGGCGAGCATCCAGTCCCCGATATCCGTGACCGCCTGCCAGCGGTTCCGGTCATGCAGGATGAGGTGGAAGTTTTCCGGAAAGAGCAGCGAGGTCTTGTCCGGACTGCCGATGGTGGCGAACCATGTTTCGATCTGCCGCTGACTGGCCACCGGGTCGTTCGGGGTGTAGAGGACGAGGACCGGCAGATCGAGCTTTTCCGCGGCGGCACGGCTGCCCCGCATAAGCGAGTCCACCTCGCGCAGGAGCCGCAGCGAGTGGGCGGGCACCAGGTGCGGCGTGAGCGGGGCCTGCGACGCCTGGGTCGATTCGCTGGTGATGCGCATGTCCGGGACCTGGGCGGGGTCGAGCCGGGCGAGCGGCAGGCGGTACCATGGGACCACGCGGCTGGCGACCCGGGCGACATGTCCTTTCCAGCGGGGCAGCTCCTCGCGCAGGTCGACCGCTGGTGAGAGCAGGATCAGGCCGCGGGGGCATGCGGATTCCCCGTGCGTTTCGTCGGCCAGGGTGGTCAGGGCGACAAGCGACCCCATGCTTTCACCCAGCCAGAAAAGCGGCACACCCGGATGCTCCGCCGCCACCAGGCCGGAAAATTCGCGCAAGTCGCGCATCCATTCGCGGCGGTGGCGGATGTCGCCGCGGGCGGGGACATCGGGATCCATTCCCTGGCCGCGCAGTTCCATGCCGTAGACGGCCAGCCCGCGCTTCGGGAGCTCCTGGCCGAGCGGCCAGAAATCGCTGGAGGCGCCGCTCAGCCCGTGGACGCAGACGAGGACGGCTTTGGGAGACGCCGGCCGGGCACCCGCCTCCGCGACGGCCGGCCAACGGGTGTAGGGCAGTGATTTGCCGTCGGCGGCCGACCAGGCCGCGCGATCCAGACGGGGGAGCAGGGAGCGGGCCGGCATGAGCGAGCACTGGGTGAGAAAAAGAACGGGCAGCAGCCAGGCGCCCGCGAGGAGCGGGCGAGCGACGCGACGCGACCGGTGCGCCAATCGGCAAAGGAAGAACAGGACGCCGGGGGTCATGGCGGTCTCACCGCGGCCGGCACCCCTGAGCCATGAGCAGGGGCGCCCTCGCGGCCGGAGCTTACTTTACTTCCTTTGGCGCGCCGTCTTTGCCGGCGGCCTTTTCCGCTTCGCGGGCCTTGCGGATGGCTTCGGCTTCCTGCTCCGGAGTCACCTGACGCACCACCGGTTTGCCATCCTTCATTTCCACCGCGATCGGCGGCGTCGTGGCCACGGCCTTTTCGCCGGGATCCAGACGGGCTCCCGGAAGCTGGACCGGCGGCGTGGCGGCCGTCGGCGCGGCGATGCTCACCAGCTCGACGTCAAAAACCAGAGTGTGGCCCGGCTTGATCACGCCGCCCGGACGCGGGCTTGATCCGTAAGCCAGCTCCGACGGCACCCAGAACCGGTACTTCGAGCCGACCGGCATCAGCGGGATCCCCTCGGTCCAGCCCTTGATCACGCCGCGCAGCCCGAAGGTGCGCGGTTCGTTTTCCGGTGACTTGTCGAACTCAGTGCCGTCCAGCAGCGTGCCGCGGTAATGGCAGACGACCGAATCATCGGCCGTCGGACGCTTGGCGTCGGCGTCCGGGGCCGGCTGCAGCACCTTGTACTGCAGACCGCTTTCGGTCACTTGGACCCCATCGGCCGTGCGGTTTTTCTCGAGGAACGCCTTGCCCTCGGCATTGTTTTTGGCCGCTTCCTTGTCGGCCAGTTCCTGCTGCTTCTGACGCAGCCGCGCCTGCAGCTTCTGGATCTCGTCATTGACCTGCTGCGGGGTGGCCAGCGGCTCCTTGCCGTCCATCACCGCACTAAAGGCCGCAACCAGATCGTCCAAGGTGACATCCAGCTCGTCGTGGACCAGCTGCCCCGCAAACTGCGCCCCCAGGGCGTAGCTCCGGTTCTTGGTCGCCAGCACGTCCCCAAGGCCTTTTTTGAACGACTTGACGTCAATCGGCTCGGCCGATGGCACATTCTTCTGGCGGTTGCCGAAATAGGTGCCGAGGGCGTTGCTGAGACGCTTGCGGGCTTCCGCGGGCGACACGGCGGCCTCCGCCGGCGCCGCGGCCGTCGGGGGTGCGGTGGCCGGCGCGGGGTCCTTCGCGGAAACGGCAACGGCCGGCCAGATCAGGGCGGCGCAGACAACGGCGGACTTCTTCATGGGAAACAGAGGCATGGGGTTGGGGAGGTCAGGTGGCATTCGACCGGACCGGACGGAATGGAAATCGTAACGGCCCCCGGCCCCCCGGTCAAGACCGAGGGGCCGGGCTTGTCTCTCTTTTCCCTTCCCATGACGGCACCCAGCTGCTCCATTTCCGTCATGAACCCCCGACTTCTGCTCGTCACCGGCTCGCTGGTGCTCAGCGTGCTGATCGGCACCGTGATCGCGCGCTCCGGCAGCACCGGGACCGGGCCCGCCCGACCCACGGCCGCCACCCGGCCGCTGATCGGTTTGTCGCTCGACACCCTGAAAGAGGAACGCTGGCAGAAAGACCGCGACCGCTTTGTGGCCGCAGCGGAAAAACTCGGCGCCATAGTGCTCGACGTGGCCGCCAACAGCGATGACACCCGCCAGATCCAGGACGTCGAATCGCTCATCAGCAATGGCGTCGACGTGCTGGTCATCGTGCCGCACGACGGAGCGGCCATGGCCCGGGGGGTGGCCGCGGCCAACAAGGCGGGCATCCCGGTCATTTCGTACGACCGCCTCATCACCGGGGCCGACCTCGACCTGTACCTGAGCTTCGACAACGTGAAGGTCGGCGCACTGCAGGCCCGCTATCTGGTGGACAAGCTGCCGGGCGGCAAGGGCCGGATCGTCCGTATCTACGGAAGCAAGACCGACAACAACGCAAAGCTCTTCAAGGAAGGGCAGGACAGCGTGCTCCAGCCGCTCATCGAGAAAGGCGATATCCAGGTCGTCTTTGAAGACTGGGCGCTCGACTGGAAAATGGAAAATGCCAAAAAGATCGTCAATGCCGCGATCACCGCGCACGGCAAAGACATCCAGGGGGTGCTGGCCAGCAACGACGGCACCGCCGGCGGCGCCATCCAGGCGCTGCTCGAGGAGGGGCTGGCCGGCCAGGTCCTCGTCACCGGTCAGGACGCCGAGCTTGCCGCCTGCCAGCGGATCCTGCGCGGCCAGCAGACGATGACCGTTTACAAACCGCTGCAACGGCTTGCCGACACCGCCGCCGCCATGGCCGTCAAGATGGCGCGCCGCGAAGTGATCGTCGCCAACGGCACGGTGGACAACGGCTTTGAGCAGGTCCCGTCCGTGCTCAATGACATCATCGCCGTCGACCGCGACAACATGATGGAAACCGTGGTCAAGGACGGCTTTCACAGTGCTGACTCGCTGCAATGAAACCGGCGGACATCCGGGCCGCCCCCGACGGCGCGCGGCCGGCCGGCGGCGGTCGTGACCCCGGTGCCCCGGTGCTCGAAGCGCGCGCGCTCACCAAACGTTTTGGCGGCGTGACCGCGCTGCGGGACGTGTCGTTTGACCTGCGCCCGGGCGAGATCCATGCGGTGTGCGGCGAAAATGGCGCCGGCAAATCAACCCTCATCAAAACGCTGTCCGGGCTGCACCCGCACGGGACCTACGACGGCGAGATCCGCATGGACGGGCGCGAGGCGCACTTTCACGGGCTGGCCGATGCGGACCGCGCGGGAGTGGCCGTCATTTATCAGGAACTGGCGCTGGTCGAGGGCATGACCGTGGCCGAAAACATCTTTC
>JALRGF010000025.1 GCA_023253495.1 Verrucomicrobiales bacterium | reverse complement strand
CTCGGGCGCCGGCAGCCCGCGGATCGTGCTTTTTTCGCCGCTGTCAGTCGAGGTGCGTGCTCCCTTCAACGCGCCGGGCGACCCCGAGACGCGCAACGCCCTGCTGGCTCAGTACAGCACGGCCATGGCCGAAGTCGCGCGGGCCGAGGGCGTGGGATTTGTCGACCTGTTCGCGTTGTCGCAATCCCCGGCCGCGCGGAACGCCGCACCGCTGACCCACAACGGCTGGCAGTTGAGCGAGGCCGGCGACGCGGTGATGGCACCTCTGATTTTCCGCGCCCTGACCGGCGAGGACGCCCCGGAAACGCCGGACGAGGCGCTGCGGGCCGCCATCGCCGACAAAAACCACCAGTGGCACCAGCGGTACCGGACCATCGACGGCTACAACGTCTATGGCGGCCGTTCGCAGATGGAATACCAGAGCGGCCCGAACGGCCCGATGATCAAGAACTACCAGGTCATGCAGGAGGAAATGGCCGTGCGCGACGCCATGACCGCCAACCGCGACGCCCGCATCCATGCACTGGCGCGAGGTCGCGACGCCGCCGTCGACGATTCCAATCTTCCCAAGGTCACCGAGGTCCGGACGAACAAACCCGGTGACCGGCCGGACGGCTCGCACACGTACCTCGGCGGCGAGGAAGCCATCGCCAAAATGACCGTGCATGACGGGTGCGCGGTCAACCTGTTCGCCAGCGAAGAGCAGTTTCCGGACCTCATCAACCCGGTCCAGATGGCCTGGGACACGCACAACCGCCTCTGGGTGGCCGCGTGGCGGAACTACCCCGGCCGCACCCCGTGGAGCGAAAAAGGCGACACCCTGCTCGTCCTCGAGGACACCGACGGCGACGGCCGCGCCGACCGCGCCACTCCATTTCTGGAAAACCTGAATGCCCCGACCGGGTTCCAGTTTTACCGCGACGGGGTGCTCCTCATGCAGGGGCCGGACGTGCTTTTTGTGCGCGACACGGATGGCGACGGGCGTGGCGACTGGCGGGAGCGGGTGCTCATGGGCATGGACAGCGCGGATTCGCACCATGCCACCAATGCCATGGCCCTTGACCCGGGCGGCGCGGTCTACCTCAGCGACGGCGTGTTCCACCGCACCCAGGTCGAAACCGCCCGCGGCCCGGTGCGCACCGCCGATGGCGCCATTTTCCGGTTTGATCCGCGCACCGGCGTGTTCGAGACCCACGTCAAATACGGCTTCGCCAACCCGCATGGCAAAGTGTTTGACCGCTGGGGCAACGACCTCGTCACCGACGCCACCGGCAACAACACGTATTTTGCGCCCGCCTTCAG
The DNA here is from genome assembly GCA_023253495.1 of Verrucomicrobiales bacterium. GTDB lineage: Bacteria > Verrucomicrobiota > Verrucomicrobiia > Verrucomicrobiales > V1-33 > CAJBME01. Next base: position 7,674 of record JALRGF010000025.1, on the reverse strand, counting down.
CGGCCGCCTCGACAGCGGCGACCACGCCGGTCTGAAGGAATTCTGGGCCCGCCCGTCCCGCCCATGCCCGGGCACCGCCATCCTCAGCAGCCGCCACTTTCCCGACGACTGGCAAGGGAACTTCCTCAACTGCAACGTCATTTCCTTTCACGGGATCTTCCGCGTCAAGGTCAGCGAGGACGGCTCCGGGCTGAAGGGCGAGACGCTGCCCGATCTGATTTCCAGCAGCGACCCGAACTTCCGACCGACCGCCGTCAACGTCGGCCCGGACGGCGCGCTCTACGTCGCCGACTGGCAGAATGCCATCATCGGCCACCTCCAGCACCACCTGCGCGACCCGAACCGCGACCAGACGCACGGCCGCATCTACCGCATCACCTACCCGGAGCGCCCACTGCTCACCCCGGAAAAAATCGCCGGCGAGCCGGTCGCCCGGCTGCTCGATCTGCTCAAGTCACCCGAGGACAATGTCCGCGAGCGGGCCAAAATCGAGCTGGGTGCCCGGGATTCCGCCGAAGTCGTCCCGGCCGCGAAACAATGGGTTGCGGGCCTCGACCCTTCACTCCCGGACGTCGAGCACCACAAAATGGAAGCTCTCTGGGTGCACCAGTGGCACCATGCCATCGACGGCGACCTGCTCGCCGACCGCATGCGCAGCCCGGATCCGCACGCCCGCGCCGCCGCCACCCGCGTGCTGGGGTACTGGCGCGAATTCCTGCCGGACGCGCTGGCCCGGCTCGCCCCGATGGCAACGGACGACCACCCGCGGGTCCGGCTCGAGGCGGTGCGGGTGGCCAGCTTTTTCAATGACGTGGAGGCGGCCAATATCGCGCTGAGCGCGCTGGGCAAACCGACCGACTACTACCTTGATTACGTCCTCCGCGAAACGATGCGCCAGCTTGAGCCGGTCTGGCGTCAGGCGATCGCGGAAGGCCGGCCGTTCGCGCCCGGCAATCCGGCAGGACTCGAATATGTGCTCAACAAGGTGTCGTCCGACGAACTGCTGAAGCTGCCGCGCACCCCGACCGTGCTCACCGCGCTGCTGACCCGCCCGGACGTGACGTCCGCCGCGCGGCTGGAGGCCCTGGCCACGCTGGCGGAACAAAAAGGGACGTCGGTGGCCGCCGAAATCGTCGCCGCAGTGAAGACCGGAGCCACCAGCCCGACCGCTGCTGATCTCGCGGCCATCCTGCCGGGCCTCGGTGCCGACGCCCTGCAGCCGCTGCGCGCGGAACTGGAGGCGCTGGCCGCCGGGGCGCCGTCACCCGCCGTGGCCGCCTCAACCACCGCCGCCCTCGTGGTCGCCGATGGTGACTGGCAGGAAATCGTCCGCGGCGCCGGCGAGGCAACCGGAGCCGCAGCCGTCCGCCGCCTCACTACCGCGCTCGCCGCCGTCCCACTGGTGCCCGCCCCCGCGCTGCGCGCCCGTACCGACGACACCCTGCGCCGGCTGGTCGCGGCCGACGCTGATGCCCTGCGCAGCCGCCTCGGCGTCGGCACCACCGCGCCCGGCCGCTTCGTCCGCATCGAACTCCCGCGCCGCGGCACCCTGACGCTCGCCGAGGTCGAGGTCATGGCCGGCGGCCGCAACGTGGCGCGCTCCGGCACCGCCCGCCAGTCGAGCACCGCCAACGACGGCGTCGCCGGTCGCGCCATCGACGGGAATTCCAGCCCGGACTGGGGACGCGGCGGGCAGACGCACACCGCCGAGGACGAAGAGCACCCGTGGTGGGAACTCGACCTGGGCGAGGACACCGCCATCGAATCAGTCACCCTGCACAACCGCTGGGACGGTGAGGAACGGCTGCGCCAACGGCTGGAGGGCTTCACGCTGACCGTTCTCGACGCCGCGCGGCAGCCGGTTTTCTCACGGCAGAACCTGCCGGCGCCGGCCGACTCGGCGACCATTGCGATCGACGCCGATCCGGTGGCCATGGTCCGGGACGCCGCCGTGCGCGCGCTCGCCAGCACCGGTGTGAAGCCGGAGGAAACATTCTCCCTGTTCAGCGAGCGGCTCGCCCGCGGCGAGTCGCGCACCGCCATCGTCCGCGCCCTGCGCAGTCTGCCACGGGCCTCATGGCAGCCGGGACCGGGTGGCGCCGCCGCCCGTGCCCTGCTCGACTGGGCCCGCGACATCCCCGCGGCCAACCGCACCGCGCCTTCGGTCGTCGAGGCCATCCAGCTCGCCACCGAGCTGGCCGGTCTGGCCGACGACGAGACCGCCCGCACCCTCGCCCGCGACCTGCGTGCCATCCGCGTGAACGTCTTTGTCATCCGCACGGTGCGCGAACAGATGCGCTACGACACCCCGCGCCTGGAAGTGGAGGCCGGCAAACCCTTCGAAATCATTTTCGAAAATGCCGACGCCCTGCCCCACAACCTGGTCATCACCCGACCCGGAGCCAAGGAGGCGGTGGCTACCGCCGCCCAGACCATGCCGCCGACCCAGCTCGACGCCGAAGGCCGCGCCTACCTGCCGGCGGAAAAGATGAATGTCATCCTCGCCGCCACCCGAATGCTCGAAGCCGGTCAGTCCGAAACGCTCAAACTCACCGCGCCCGCCACCCCGGGCGACTACGACTACGTCTGCACCTTCCCCGGCCACTGGACCATCATGCACGGCACCCTCACCGTCGTGCCCGCCCCGTAACGCCCGCACCCGACCCGCCACCGCCATCGGCACCCCATCCTGATCCGGAATCGCCTCCACCACTTCCATCCCCGCTCCCCGCCCGTATGAAATTTGCCATCTGCAATGAAACCTGGCAGCAACCCGGCGCACCCCGCCCGCCGCACACCGGTCTGCGCGCCGATGAGTTCGCCCGCACCTGCGAGGCGATCGCCGCCGCCGGCTACACCGGAGTGGAGGTCGCCCCGTTTACCCTGATCGATGACCCGCGCGACCTTACCGAAGCCGACGCCGCACGCTGCGGCGCGATCGCCCGGGCCGCCGGCCTGGAGGTCGTCGGCCTGCATTGGCTGCTGGTGCAGCCGCCCGGGCTGCATCTGACCACGCCGGACGATGCGGTGCGCCAGGCGACCGCCGGGTTCGCCTGTCATCTGGCGCGCGTCTGCGCCGCCATGGGCGGCTCGATCATGGTCTGGGGAAGCCCGAAACAACGCAGCCTGGAGCCCGACTGGACGTACGGCGACGCGGCCGCCCGGGCCGTCGACGTTTTCCGCACCGTCTGCGAGACGGCCGGTCCGCTCGGCGTGCAGCTCGCCCTCGAGCCGCTCGGACGCAAGGAAACAAACTTCCTCACCACCGCGGCCGAAACCCGACGCCTGATTGAGCAGGTCGACCACCCCGCGTGCCGGCTGCACCTGGATGTCAAGGCGATGAGTGACGAGGCGACACCGATCCCGGATATCATCCGGGCCGCCCGCGGGCAGTTCGTGCACTTTCACGCCAACGACCCGAACCTGCGCGGCCCCGGCATGGGCGAGGTCCGCTACGAACCGATCGTGGCCGCGCTTCGCGAGGTCGGGTACGACGGCTGGCTGTCCGTCGAGGTCTTTGACTACTCCCCGGACGCCGACACCATCGCGCGCGAGAGTCTGCGGTTTCTGCAAAGCGTCACGGTGTGAGTGTCACCGCCGGTACCTCACCACCCGCGAGCGGAGCCTGATGACCGCCGGCCCGGGCGCCGGAGTGGTGGTTCGGCGCGCCGCCACGGGAAGCCGGCCCGCGCGCCCCCCCCCGGCCCCTCACGTCGCCGCTCTCAAGGCCCGGTGCGGACCGCGTCCAGCCTCGGGTCGTCGAGGTCAAGGCGATACAGGATCTGGTTGTAGTTGTACCGCGGGGTGGTCACCGGGTTTCCCGAGAAGGTATTGACGTAGGTCCCCTCGAAATGGATGAGGCGCCCGCCGTCTTCGTCGAAAAAGTCGTGGTGGACCGGGTTGTAGAAGTCCATGCGCTCATGGGTGGCGATGCGGCGGGCCTTCGTCCATGGGCCGGTGGGTCCGGCGGCTTCCGCATACCAGACTTCCCCGAGGTGCGACGGCTGACCGCCGACCTCGTTGGCAATGAGCACCCAGCGATTCCGATGGCGGTTCCAGCGGCAGGAACCGGCATGGACCGTCACCAGGCGTCCGGTTTCCGCATCGACCAATGGTTCCGGTTTCGGCGGCCCGGTCTCCCTCTGCCAGCGCCGGCCGTCCCACGCTTCGTAAGCAGACGGATCGAGCACGGCGGCCAGGGTGGCGCGGACGCGGGTGTGGAGAAACGGGTCGCCAATGAGCAGCCAGTCGGTCCCGTCCGTGTCGGTCCATCGCGTCGGATGCCCGCGCGGGATCTGCCACGCACCCGGCACCCGCTCCCGGGCCGAACGGAAAACCGACGCCCCGTCGTCCCAAGCCGCCACCCCATGCGCCAGCTCGTCCGCCAACCCGGCCCGCCGGGAATAATGACAGATCATCGCGTCACGCCCGTCCCCGTCCGCTACCACACTGAGTCCGTCAATCCATACCACGCCCTCTTTTTCCGGCAGTTCGATCATCGCGCGGCTGAAGCCTTCATCGCCCACGTCGTACTCAAGGTCGATCCCGTCAGACACCGGCAGCCCGCCGGCTCCGGGGCGCCGCGAGGTGGCTCCGGACGTCCGGAACAACCCGAGGGGGTAGCCGGCACGGTTGGTGTCGCCCCAGAACCAACGGATGCGCCCGCCATAAACCACTGCCTGCACGGAATCCTGTCCGAGCACCCCGCCATTGAGCCACGGCTGCTTCACCGGAGCCGGCTGCCCGAGCAGCAGGCTGTCGCGATACAACCCTTCGCCTGTCACGCGGTAGAGGCGCTCAGCCAGATTGCGCCGAGGCAGCCGCACCTCGAACCGCCCGCCCGCCACCGGCGTCGGCCGCACCCCGCGGTAACCAAAGCCGTCTTTCGGCAACTCATAGCCGTGGCTGCGCACATGAAAGAACACCTCACGCCCCATCAGCCCGGGTTCGTGAAAAGCCACCCGTCCGGCATTGTCGGTCACGAAACGAACATTGTGCACTGTCTCCAACTCCACCAGCGGCACCCCGCGTCCCGTCGCCTCGTCCACCACCCGGATTTCAAAATAGGGCACCTCCCCGCCCGGGGTCGGTACGGCACCCGCCCACGCAATGGCACCCGCCACGGCACACCACCACCGCCTCCCCGGTGAACGGCCGACACTCCGCTGCCGAGCGGAAAACGACCGGGTGGCACAGAACCAGGCGTCACGGATCATGACCGGGGGGAGCTGAGGAGGGCGGCCGAAGCCTCGTCAAGGAAGAGCGCACACGAGGGATGCCGGCGCAGTACGCACGCTGGTACCTGCGGCGTCAGCGGGCCCTCCAGGCTGGCACGAACCGCCTCCGCCTTGCGCGCATCCGGTACGGTGACCACCAGGTGCCGGCTCCGCAGGATCTGGCGGATGCTCATCGACAGCGCCCGCCGCGGCACCGCCTCCAGCGTCGGGAACCATCCTTCGCCCAGCTGCTGGCGGCGGCAGGCGTCGTCCAGCGTCACCACCAGATACGGTTCCTCGGTCTCAAAGTCCGCCGGCGGATCATTGAAAGCCAGATGCGCATTCTCGCCAATACCAATGAAGGCCACATCGATCGGCTCCTCCGCCAGCAACCGCCCGACCCGCGCCCCCTCCGCCACCGGATCCGCCGCCTCCCCATCCAGATAATGAAACGCCCGCGGCGGTACCGGCAGCCGGGAATGAAACCGCTCCCACAAAAACCGGCGGAAGGAGGCCGGATGCGTCACCGGCAACCCGAGATATTCATCCAGATGGAAGAACGTCACTTTCTCCCAAGCGACACCCGGCGTCACCACCAGCGCGGCCAGCATCGCAAACTGCGACGCCCCCGTCGCCACAATCACCCCGGCCCGCCCCCGCCGCGCCAACGCCTCCCGTACCAGCGCCGCCCCGTGCACCGCCGCCCGCCGCCCGGCCTCCGCCGCCTCGGCCGCCACTTCCACCACCAGCGATGTCGCGTTCTGCTTCATGTCCGGAGGATGCCCCACCCGCGCCCCGTGGAAAAGGCCCTTGAAGAAATTTTGTCCCGGTCGCTCGATAGCTCTTGCCGAGGCCAGGGGAAATCTTTACGCTTTGGTGACGGCTGGTTTCTCAGTCGGAACAATCCGCCCCGGGGGCCAGCCGTCACGCAAAAAAACATACCATTATAACCAAACCCCATAACTCGATAACCCAATGAAAATCAAACGTCAGTCCACCAAGGGCTTCACCCTGGTCGAACTGCTGGTGGTCATCTCGATCATCGCGCTGCTCGCCTCGGTCGCCCTTCCGGTCATGAACAGCGCCCGTATGAGCGCTGCCGTCACGACCTCCACCATGCAGGCCACCGGTATCCACAAGGCCCTCATGCTGTACGCCAACGACAACGAAGGCGCCTTCCCGATGGCCGAAAACAGCGCCAACGACGCGTTCCGCAAAATGTTCCCGGACCAGCTCCAGGAAGAAAAGCCGTTCTACGTCGCCAACAGCGAATGGCACCGCAGCGCGAACATGAAGGTCGACAACGACATCGGTTCGAAACCCGACTACGCGCAGTGCCTCGAGCGCGGTGAAAACCACTGGGCCTACCTCAGCGGCCTGAACACCACCTCGACCTCCAACCTGCCGATCATCGCCGACGGCTTCACCGAAACCAAGGGCCAGTACACCGACGTCCAGTCCAAGAAAGGCGGCGTGTGGAAGGGCAGCAAGGCGATCATCGTCTACGTCAGCGGGTCCGCCAAAGCCGAGAACCTGTCGGCTCGCGACAACTTCAAACCGATGGCCACCCGCGGCGGCCAGAAGGTCGAACTGTTCTCCAGCGCCTACAGCGAGGAGATCGACCAGAACAACCTCTACAACCCGCAGGAATAGTCCCCGGGTCATCCTCACCCGCCGCCCGGCCCTCACCTTTGAGGGCCGGGTTTTTTGTGCTCCCGGCCTTCAACACCCGCCATGGCCTGCACCCTGGAGTATGAACAGGAGTTCTGGGAGGCCGGCGTCAGCCGGGTCGCCGGGGTCGACGAGGCCGGCCGCGGCTGCCTCGCCGGGCCGGTGGTCGCCGCCGCCGTCGTCATTCCTCCGGGATTTTCCCACCCGCTGCTCGACGATTCCAAAAAACTCAAGGCCGCCCGGCGCGAATCGATTTACGACGAGCTGACCGCCGATACCCAACTGATCATCGGCATCGGTCTGGCCGAGGTCGCCGAAATCGACCGCCTCAACATTCTGCGCGCCACCCACCTCGCCATGGAACGCGCCGTCCGGCAACTCCCGGAAATCCCCGGCGGACTGCTGATCGACGGCCTGCCGGTGCGCCCGTTCCCGTTTGCCCACCGGGCGGTAGTCGAAGGCGACGCCCGGTGCCTGTCAATCGCCGCCGCCAGCGTGGTGGCCAAGGTCGCCCGCGACCGCCTCATGGTCGAAGCCGACCGCACCTTTCCCGGATACGGATTCTCCCGGCACAAGGGCTACGGTACCCGCGACCACCTCGCCGCCCTCCGGTCCCTCGGCCCCTCCCCCCTCCACCGCTACAGCTTCGAACCCGTCATGCAGGGCACGCTCGACCTCTGAAACCAGCCGGAGCCGCCACCACCAATGCACCCGCCCGCACCCGACGTCAGATTCCCCCAGAGGCAACTACTGCGGCGCGCCGGCACGCACAGGGTACCTGTCCCTA
>JALRGF010000264.1 GCA_023253495.1 Verrucomicrobiales bacterium | reverse complement strand
TCCGCCGCGGCGAAAGCCCGATCCCCGGGCGGTCGGGCGCCAGCACCCGCCAGCCGCGCCGCGCCGCGGTCGCCGCCCAGACGCGCCCCATCAAACGCGACGACGGCCAGCCGTGCAGAAACACCACCGGGCGACCCGACGACGCCCCCACTTCAATCCACGCCAGACCGGCCGCCGGTGACGCCATCCCCTCCCGCAGGATACCTGTCCCCGCATCCGTCGTCCCCGCATCCGTCTCCCGCGCGGGGCTCGTCTCGGTCCTCGTCGTCATCGGGGGTCAGCTATCTCTCCGGGATGGCGCACCCGACCCGGGAATGACCGCAGGAGCGGTCACGGTACCCGCCATTTCCGCACCGGGGGCCGGCGGGACCAATCTCAGAGCGCCGTCGGCACGCCCGCTTTGGCGGCCGCCTTGACACCGATCGGCTCCGTGATGATGTCCTTGTAGGTCATGCCACCGGGAATCATCGGGAGCACGTGCTCGGTGTACGGGACCATGACATCAAGCACATACGGTTCCTTGGCGGCCAGCATGCGCTTGAGCGCAGGCACCAGGTCCTTCTTGTGGATGACCCGCTCGCACTTCACCTTGAAGCCGGCGCACATCGTCGGGTAGTCCGGGTAAATGATGTCCTCGTTTTTGTGGGTCGGGTCGTATGCGTCCTTAGGGTCGGCCAGGAACGTGTGGGCGCGGTTCGAATTGTATTTGAGGTCCTCCCACTGCACGACCATCCCGAGGTGCTGGTTGTTGAGGATGAGCACTTTGATCGGAATCCGCTCGGCCACCGCGGTGGCCAGCTCCTGGATGTTCATGATGAACGAGCCGTCACCGTCGATGTCGACCACCTCCTTGTCGGGAAAGGCGATTTTGGCGCCGAGGGCGGCGGGCAGTCCGTATCCCATGCTGCCCAGTCCCGCGCTGGTGATAAAGCGGCGCGGTTCCTCGAACCGGTACCACTGGCCGGCCCACATCTGGTGCTGGCCGACGCCGGTGGTGATGATGAGATCCTTGTTGAGGCGGTACAGCTGGTCGATGGCGTACTGCGGCTGGATCTGATCCTCGGTGTCCCAGAACTTCATCGGGTGATCCTCCTTCCACCGGGCAATCTGGGCATGCCACTCGGTGTGCAGCGTCGGCTTGGCCGTGCGCGCCGGGCGCTTGTAGCCGGCCTGGTCCAGCAGCTGGTTCAGGCGCGCCAACGCCTCCTTCACATTCGCCAGGATCGGCAGGCGCACATGCTTGTTCTTGTTGATCTCGGAATTGTCGATGTCGATGTGAACAATCGTCCCGTGCTCGGCAAATTTTTCCACCTTGCCCGTCACGCGGTCATCGAAGCGCACGCCGATGGCAAGCAGCAGGTCGGCTTCGTTCACCGCGTTGTTGGCGTAGACGCTGCCGTGCATACCGAGCCACTTGAGCGAGAGCGGATGCGTCTCGGGGAAGGAGCCGATGCCCATCAGCGTGGTGGCCACCGGGATCTGGGTGCGCTCGACGAATTCGAGGAGCTCGGGCGCGGCGTCCGAAGTGATGATGCCGCCGCCGCAGTAAATCATAGGATCGCGCGACTGCTTGATCAGGCGGAT
>JALRGF010000225.1 GCA_023253495.1 Verrucomicrobiales bacterium | reverse complement strand
ATGGCGGCCTCGTCTTCGTCACCCGCCACGTCGGCAACGAAGTCCTCAGCCAGCGCGCCCCGGAGGCCCCCGCCCCCGCCGCCGCCAGCGGACTGAAACTGCCCTCGGTTCCGGAGTGGGTGCCCTTCGTGCCGTCACGCTACAAGCAGGCCGCAACGCCCGCTTCCGCCACGGCCCGGCCCGCCGGCGACGCCGCGCCCGCCGCGCCCGAACCCGCGATGGAGGCACCCGCCGTGCCGGCGTCTTCGGCAGAGCCGGCCTCTGCGGCAAATCCCGCTCTCGAGGATCCGGCCGCGCAGTGGTTCGGGGCGTCGCGCTCGCTGACGGCGGCCGAGGCGGCGGCGGAACTCGCCCGGATTCCTCAGGAGGCGCCGCTGCGGAAAATCGTGTGGGTCTGCGCCCTCATTCCGGCGCTCATGCTGGTGCGCGGGCTTTTCGGCTATCTCAATGCCTACTGCATGCAGTGGGTCAGCCTGCGCACGCTCGACGACATACGTCAGGAGGTCTTTGAGAAAGTCCTGGGACAATCGCAGGAATTCTACAACAAACAGAAGGTCGGTGATCTGATCCAGACGATCTTCAACCAGACGCGCATGGCGCAGATGGCGCTGACCCAGGTGGCCAGCGACATGATCAAGCAGCCGGTCTCGATTCTCGGCGCGCTCACGGCCATGCTTTTCATCGACTGGAAATTCACCCTTTTCAGCTTCACGATTTTTCCCCTCTGCATTCTGCCGGTGCTCGCCATCGGAAAAAAAATCCGCCGCGAAAGCAACAAGGAAGAGGAAGAGGCCGGGCGGCTCATGAACATCATGCAGGAAGCCTTCGGCGGCATCCGCGTGGTCAAGGCGCACGGCCGCGAGGAATACGAGGCCCGCCGCTTCTCCCGGGCCAACCAGAAAATGCTCGCCCTCATGATGCGCTGGCGCAAGGCGATGGAGCTCACCGGACCCCTCGTCGAAGCCACCGCCTCCGTCGGTATCGCCGCCGCCCTCGTCTACGCCTTCTGGAAAGGGCTCGGCCCCGGCGACTTCCTCGCCCTCAACGGCGCGCTCGTCCTCATGTACGAGCCGGCCAAGGCGCTCGGCAAACTGCACATCCTCCTCCAGAAATGCCTCGCGGCCACCACCAAGATCTTTGAACTGATGGACCGCGTGCCCGGCGTGCAGGACGACCCGGAGGCCACCCGCCTGCGGAAATCCCGCGGCCAGCTCCAGTTCCATGGCGTGACATTCTCCTACGACAAAAAAAAGGGAACCGCCGTCAACGACATCGACCTCGTCATCCCGGCCGGCAGCACCTGTGCACTCGTCGGTCAGACCGGATCAGGCAAAAGCACGCTGCTTGCCCTGCTCATGAGGTTCTATGATCCCGAAAAAGGCTATATCACTCTGGACGGCCACGACTTGCGGCGGATCACCCAGCGGTCGCTCCGCGATCAGATCGCCCTGGTCAACCAGGACATCTTCCTCTTCCACGACACCATCTACGAAAACATCCGCTACGGGCGCCTCGACGCCACCGCGGCGGAAATCGAGGAGGCCGCCCGCCGCGCCCACGCCCACGAGTTCATCATGGCCCACCAGGATGGTTACCAGCGGGACGTCGGCGACCGCGGCACCAATCTCTCCGGCGGCCAGCGGCAACGGATTTCCATCGCCCGCGCCTTCCTGCGCAATGCACCGATCCTGCTCCTGGATGAGGCCACTTCGGCGCTCGACAGCGAGACCGAGGCGCAGATCCAGGCTGACCTCGACGAACTGGCCAAAAACCGCACCGTGATCGCGATCGCCCACCGTCTGAGCACCATCCTGCGCGCCGACCAGATCGTCGTCCTCGAACACGGCCGGATCACCGATATCGGCACCCATGCCGAGCTGCTCCAACGCAGCGAACGCTACCAGCGCGTCTACCGCATGCAGTTTGAAAGCGCCCTGGAGCCGTCGCCCGCGGCCGGACATTTTTCTTGAGTGATCCGGCGGACCCGGGCAGCCTGTTGCGACCCTCCCCGCCAACCGACAACCCCTGATACTGTCATGCCCGCGCATCGATCCCCTGCCACCTCCCGCCGTCGTTTTCTCCGAACCGCCGCCCTCGGCGCCGCGGCCGTCCCCTGGTCCACCAGACTGCGCGCTCAGGGCGCCAACAGCGACGTGCGCGTCGCCGTGATCGGCACCGGCGGTCAGGGCAGCGGACACGTCGGCCGCCTCCTCAAGGAAACCAAGGGCTGCCGGTTCGTGGCGGCCTGCGACGCCGACTACAACGCGTCCGAACGCAACCGGGCGGTCGCCGCGGAACTCGGCCTCAACGCCCAGACGTACATCGACTACCGCAAGTTGCTGGAAAACAAAGATATCGACGCCGTCATCATCGCGACCCCGAACCACCTGCACTCGCTCATCGGCATCGCCGCTCTCCAGGCCGGAAAACACGTTTACGTCGAAAAACCCGTCTCCCACAACATCTGGGAAGGACGCCAACTGGCCATCGCCGCCGCCAAATACCCGAACCTCATCGCCATGCACGGCATGCAACGCCGGTCGTCCGCCGGCTGGGCCGAGGTCGCCGAATTCCTCAAAGACCCGAACGGCCCGCTCGGCAAACTCGTCCTCAGTCGCGGCCTGTGTTACAAAAAACGCGACAACATCGGCAAAGTGGACGGCCCCCAGCCGGTGCCCCCGGGGGTCGATTACAACCTCTGGAGCGGCCCGCGGGAAATGCTGCCGATCCTGCGCAAGCGGTTCCACTACGACTGGCACTGGCAATGGCCATACGGCAACGGCGACATCGGCAACCAGGGGCCGCACCAGCTGGACGTCGCGCGCTGGGTGATCGGGGACCCGGCTGAACTGCCGTCCGAAGTGCTGTGCGTCGGCGGACGCTTCGGCTACGAAGACGACGCCACCACCGCCAATACCCAGATCGCCTTTTTCAACTACGACCCCGTACCGGTCATCTTCGAGGTGCGCGGACTGCCCGAAAAAGCCATGGATTTCAAACTCGGCACCCCGAAGTTCCGCGTCGGCGCTTCCGGCATCGATGTCGGCAACATCCTCCACTTCGAGGGCGGCACCATCGCGGAAAATGTCGCCTACGACACCGAAGGCAAACGGGTGCGGAAGTTCGAGGAAATGGGCGGCGGTTCTCATCAGCAGAATTTCATCGATGCCATCAAGGCCGGAAAACTGCTCTCCGAAGGCCATAGCGCCCTCACCGGCCACCACGCCGCCAGCCTGGCCCACATGGCCAATATCAGCTACCGCCTCGGCAAAGAATCCACCCCGGCGGAAGTCGCCGACAAACTCAAGGGCCGCGCCGCCGCCCTCGAAACGTTCGAACGCATGCAGCAGCACCTCGGCGACAACGGCCTCGACGCCGCCACCCTCAAACCGGTCTGGGGTGCCGCCCTCTCCTTCGACCCCAAGGCGGAACTCTTCACCGGCGATCTGGCGGAACCGGCCAACGCCCTGGTTCGCGAAACCTACCGCGAGGAGTTTTCCATCAAGGTGTGATCCCGCCGCACCGGCGAGCCACCAATCGCCGCTCCATCCCTCCTGTTCCCGGAAACCACCGCCCCCGGGCGGCGCTGGCGGCACTCAACACGCCAGCATCCCCCGCCGGACCATACAGCCCGCCGGCGCACCAGCCTTGAAGGCCGGTGCCGCCTCGGGGGCCACTCAGACAATCCCGGACCCGCAACCCAAAGAATGCAGGCCGCCCCACTCCTCAGGTCCCTCAGGTCCCTTTCTTGGTCTCCCCAAGACCGCCCGGTCAGGAGGCCGCACCCTGCAGCTGAAAATAAATCGCGGCAGCCGCGAGAGCGAGAATGATGATCGCTTGAAGCATGGAATGAAAAAGATGAGAAGAAACGGGAGGGAAGCGGATGACCGGGCGACACCCGAATCAGTTCGGGGCCTGATACTGAGGAATCTCCGGCAGCTCAAGGTCGGACGACCACCCGCCGGTGATGTCCTGGGTGGCGAAGTTTTCCTTGGGGGTGGACTGCCGCGGCAGCTTCCATCCAGGGTTTTTCTGGTCGAGCGAAACGCCGAGTTTGTTTGTGTCCGAGCTGAACGCCGCAGTGATCAGGAACAGGGCGGCCAGACCGGTGGCGATGCCGGCGAGCAGACCGAGGCCGGATTCATCGGATTCCTCGTCCTCATCATCGACCGCCGCCGGCTTCAGCGGGGCGCTCGAGATGGCCCCGGCAGCGGGCACGCCGGGCTGCGGCTGCAGACGCACAGTGGGACGCGGCCCGGGGGCGGCCTGGGGAGCCGCGGCGGCCAAGGGCGCGGTCATCGGACGGGTAGGAGCCGGAGCCGCGGGGGCAGCGCCCGGGGCCGCCGGAGCCGGGGCCTTGGAAAGCGGAATGGTGCGGCTGGCACCTCCTGGAGGAGGCGGGGCGGCCGGGCGGGCGACCGCCGGCGGCGGGGCGGCCGGGCGCAAGGGGGCGGTCGGCGGAGCCGGAGCCGCGGGCGCGCTCTCACTACCCTCACCGGGCTTGGCCCGCAGCGTGATGCGCACCGTTTCCTTCTTCAGAGGAACCGCCTGGGTTTTGCCCAAAGGTGACGGCGGCGGAACGGGCGAGGGTGGCTGGGTGTCGTCGGACATGGTGGTACGGGGAAAAGGAAAGCTCCGGAAGGAAGGCGGTAATTAACCCAAAGGCGGTCGGGAGTGTCAATGAATTCTTCGGCAAAAAATGCGCTCCCCCAACCATCGGGACAGGTACGGTATCCGTGCCCCCCAACCATCGGGACAGGTACGGTATCCGTGCCGCAGAATGGCGATAAACAAAAGGGCCGGTCTGAAGACCGGCCCCCTCGTCTGAATAGGACGATGTTCCCCGCGCCATGCCCTTAGCGCCGGCGGCGGAGCAGGCCCAGCAGCCCGAGGGCGGCGAAGGCGGCGGTCGTTGGTTCGGGCACGGTGAAAGTGAACGCCTGGATGCCTTGATTGGTGCTCATGGCGTAGAGTTTGGCGGAGGCGCCGTCGATGGCGCCCCAGGCCACGGCGACGGTGCCATTGGTATTGCCGGCGAGGGTGCCGCTGGTGGCATTGGCGGAAGCGAGCAGGGTGGGGGTGAGCGGGGAGGAGACATCGTAGACCCGGACCAGCGAATTATTGCTGTCGAGGGTGGCGAGGACCGGGAGACCGCCGACCAGGGCGACGTCCAGCCCGCGTTCCCCGGCTCCGAAGGGCACACTGCCCGCCAGCGTGCCGGTGGTGCCGGAATATGTTGTCAGGCGGCCGTTGGTTCCCACGCTTCCGACCACGGTGGCGTCGTCGAGGCCGAAAGTAATCCCCAGGCGGAA
>JALRGF010000193.1 GCA_023253495.1 Verrucomicrobiales bacterium | reverse complement strand
CGTCATACGTCATGCGGAACAATTCCGTGCCATCGGCGGCGACCAGAGCCACGGATTCCCCCTGGTTGGCCAGGCTGCCGACATAGCGACCGGCGATCGGGATATCGATCCCGTATTTCTGCTGGAAGGCGAAGACGTCCTCGACGAGCACGAGCCGCTGACCCGGGGCGAGGAAGACGTCGCGGTTGTCCGGGAAGAGGAATTCCACGCCTTCCGTGAAGCGGGCGCCGCGCAGGTTGACGGCGTCGGTGGAGACATTCTGCAGCTCGATGAATTCTTCGGCGGCGATGCCGGCCGGGTTGAAATGCAGCTCGGAAATCGCCACCTGACCCGGAGCGACCGGTTTCGGGCTGACCTGGAAAAACGCTTCGTCGAGGGCGGACCATTGGGCGGCATTTTTCGTGCGGGCGCGGACCAGGGTGTTGCGGTGGATTTCCACGCCGGTGCCGGCGCCGGTGGTCCGGGTGACGATGAGTTCGGCGTCGAAGCTCGCGTCACCGCTGTTCGGGGCGCTCTGGTGCAATTCCACGGCCAGGACGTTTTTGCCCGGTACGATGGCGGCCGGCGGCACGGTGAACGTGAGGAACGTCTTGCCGTCGTCAGCCGCATTGGCCGCCAGCGTGTCACCGGCGACCGCGCCGGTCAGCCCGTCGCGGGCGCGTTCGACACCATTGAGATACACGATGACGCCGTCGTCGCGTTTGACCTTGAGAGTGGCGGCTGAGACCACGGAGTCCGCCGGCAGCGTGAACGTGTGGCGGAAATAAGCGGTGCGGAAGCGGTCGGCCGGATCGCCGAACGGCAGCACGGTGGCCTCGTCGTCCTCGCCGTAGCCGAGTTCCGCCGCGCCTTCGGTCCACGCCGCGTCGTCAAAATCCGGATGCTTCCAGTGGGCCGGGCTGTATTCCGGGTGGCCGGCGACGACGTCGCTGGCCCCGAGGCCGGCATAGTCCGTGAACCATTTCCAGCGCGCCCCCACCGGCACCATCGGTTCCGTGGTCACGCCGGTCGGCAGGGCCTGAGCCTGGGGCGCGATGGCGCCGCCCGGCAGGCGCGGGTCGGTGCCGTCGGTGGTGAAATAAATGGTGCCGGCGGTGCCGGTCAGGGCGATGCGGGCGCCGGCCTCGACGGTGCCGCCTCGCTGGCTGAAGACGGGGGCGGCGAGGTTCGGGAAGAACCCGGTGCTCCGGTACTGGGTGAGCACGGTATTGGTGCGCGACGGGAACCACGAATTGATGATGGCATTTTTGGCGGAGAGCCATGATTCCGGGCTGCGGTAGTTCCAGCGGGCGCTTTCGGCGATGAACGGCCGTTGCAGGGCGTTGGCGAGCTCGTTGAGGCGGGCCACATTGCGTTCGCGGGTGAGCGCTCCCCCGTTGAACATGTGTTTCTGGATGCGGTCGGCGAGCAGGATGCGGTAATCCGGGTTCCCTTCCTTGAAGAGCATCGAAAAGACGCTGCCCGGACCGTCCCCGTTCTGGCGGCCGGGAGCGGAGCGGCTGGTATTGTTTCCGGCCGACGATCGCAGCCAGCCGTCGGCGTCGTTCATGAGCCATTTGAAGCCCGACCCCACCCCCTTCGGACCCACACAGCGGTACTCGTTCTCGCAGTCGCCGAACATGAAGGCGAGCATGAAGTCGACGTAATTCGGCACATCAAGATACGAGCGGACCTGGGCGTAGTTGCCGCGGAGCGACTTGATGCGGGCCCACGAGGAGCCGTCACCGTCGTACGGATCGCCGGGCTCGGCCCAGCCGCCGACATTGAGGTTGCCGTTGATGGCCTCGTAGTCCTCCTCGGTGCCGCCGAGGTAATCGACGTGCATGTCGGCGTCCCAGCGTTCGCGGAGGTGGTAGACGCCCCAGTAGGTGCCGTTGTAGTACAGGTGGACCCAGCGGCCGTGCGGGTTGATCTGGCCCATGTCGAGCATCAGGGCGTCGGTGAACGGATTGGAGAGGTAAAAACCGCGGTCGACCATGTCGTGCGACCCGTTGCGCAATTCGAATGAATTGAAGCGGCGCGGCGGGGTCAGGCCACGCTCAAACCCTTTGAAAAGCGGGTACTCGAGGCGGCCTTTGCCGTAGGCCTGGCGGAAATGGAACCGGAAGCTCTTTTTGGCGAAGTCGGTGTAGTCGCCGCCGAAGCGTTCGACGCCGCAGTTTTCCTGAAACCCGGGATCGCCGCTGCCGGGCGACGGGATCAGTTCGAGCGAGGCGGGGACGTCGATGCCATTGGGAATACTGATCGGCGTGACCATGGAAAAACTGGGCAGGTCGGTGAGGGCGGCGACGACCTGCGGTCCGTGGGTGGCGTGGTTGGTGATACTGGTGCGCATCACGGAGGAGGTTTTGACCTTTTCGGGGAAGATGTAGGTGTGGGTGTCGACGTTGGTCGGAGCGAACCCGTCCTTGAAGGCGGCGGCGCGGACCACGGTGGTGGTGGCCACGGTCAGCGGGGCTTCGTACACCAGGCCGGTGGTGGCTGTCGGCGGCTTGCCGTCCACGGTATAGCGGATGACGGCTCCGGGAGTCGGTGTGCTCAGGGTGAGCGATTGCGGTTCGGTAAAGATACCGCGGTTCACGCTGAATGCGGTGTCGCCGACCACCCCGTCAAAGCCCGCGCCATTCCGCTCGCCGGGCGTGGCCGGGCTGAAATATTTCACCTGCCCGCCCGGATCCAGCCCGTAGCTGCGACCCTGCGACTGCTTCGGGTATTCGGCCGGCTGCGGGTGGGTGGCGGGAAACTGGCTGAGCACGGTTGTGCCGTCGCGGGCGACCAGCGCGAGGTACTCGCCTTCGGCGCGCAGCGAGAAATTCGTATGCATCGGCGCGCCGGGCTCACGCCGGTTTTTGCCGGAAGCGAAGACCACGCGATGGCCGTGGGCCGGGATGGTGAACGAGGGAAACGTCCATTGTGCCGGCCGGTCGGCCGCATCGGTCAGATGATACCCCTGCAGGTTGAGGGCGAACGGATTGGGGTTGGCGATCTCAATCCAATCTTCTCCATCTTCGTCCTCATCCAGGTAGGCTGCGTTGGGAGACGCGAGGAACTCGCTGAGAAACGGCGGCTTTTCCGGCTCATCGACCCCGATGGTCAGCGTGGCCGTGGTGGTGCCCGATGCATTGGTCGCGGTCAGGGTGTAGGTGGTCGTGGCGGCCGGGGTGACGGTCACCGTGCCAACCGCCTCCGTGAGCCCGCCCGGCACCGGCGAGAGCGTCAACGAAGTGAAATTTTCCACATGCCAGCTCAGCGCGGCCGAGACCGGGCGGCCGGGCTGGCCGGTGGCCGTCAGGTTTCCGGCATCCGTGTCAAACCGCCGGATGACCGGCACCGGAGCCGGCCACGCCTCGACTTCCGCGATCTGCGGGTTGCTGCCCTCACTGCTGCGACTCTCGATTTTGATGTAGCGGCCGCCGAAAAACGTGCCCGAACCAAGTTCCCGCGTCACGGTGTCGGACCCGCCGCGCGGCGAATACGTGCCGTCCATGCGCAGATCGGCCGACCAGTTGACCGCTCCCGGCACAGTGCCACCGTCCGCCAGCAGGCTGACCCGGTACCGCCGCAACCGCTCCGGGCAGCAGTCGGCCCGGTTCCAGATCACCACGCGCTCGAGATTCCGGATCTGACCGAGGTCGATCAGGTAATAAAATCCGGTGCCACCGGAATTCGGGTGGGTGAACGTACGCTTGTCCCCATCCGTCAGGTTTCCCACCGGGTTGCCGGGCACCGCCGGGGCACTCGCAATCACCGGACGGTTCAGCGCATAATTGCCTTCCTGCGCCCGCGCCGCACCGGCCGATACCCAGGCGGCCGCGAGGCCCGCCGACACAACACCAACGGAACAAATCTTCATCATGGAGAATTTATAGTGCGGGCAAGGAGCCGGCGGTGGCAAAGAAAATTGTCCGCGAGGCACGGAGTGTTTCTCCGCAGCCGCACCGGTTCCGGAGAGCGGCCGGGCTCGACGCGGACCCGGCCCCGGGGCGTTGGGAGAATGATTTCCTGTCCGGAATTTTCTGTCAGCCCGGCGTGATCCCGAGCCGTTGGGGGTGGGAGTAGACGTTCAGGCGCCCTTCGCGCAGGAAGCCGCAGAGGGTGATGCCGGCGGCTTCGGCGGTGGCCACGGCCAGGCTGCTGGGGGCGGAACTGGCGGCGATGACCGGAAGACGGGCGACCAGCGCTT
>JALRGF010000002.1 GCA_023253495.1 Verrucomicrobiales bacterium | reverse complement strand
GGATCGGCGGGAGAGGGTTCCGGGAGCGGCGGCAGGGATTCGGGGCGGGCGGGACGGGCGGACCTGGCGATGGGATGGCGGGAGTCCGAAGCGGTTTTGTTAGATTCTTTTAATGCTTGATTAGCAACGGAATACTCAATGTTTTCCCGCGATTCAACGACTTGCAGCGGCATCCGCCAGCCTCCTTGTGCGACCGCCAGTGGTTTGCCGGCGCAGGTGACGCCTGGGTGTCCGGCGAGGGCAACCAGGAATGATTCGATCTGGCAGCGATCAGAAAGCGCGATCTGTGGGGGAACCTGGGACAACTGGTGGCTGGCTAACCATGTGTGCAGGGCGCGATCGGACTCTGTTTCGGGCTGGGTGCTGGGGGCGGGTCGAAGGGAAACGGCGAGGCGCTGGCGGCGCAATCCGTCGAAAAATGTGGGTGGCAGAACGACAGCGAGGGCGCCGGACGTGCGCGGGATGGGGGTGGCGGTGGCGGGAGTGCTTTTGGCAATCGGGGAGGAGGCGGCGGCGGACGGGGGGCGGTTGGAAGGGGCGGCGGCCGGCGGTGGTGTGCGTGGGGCGGGTAATGGGCTGTGGTCATGGCGATGTGTCCAGGCCAGGCCGACGGCGAGCGAGTGTTCGCAGATGGCGCCGTCGCGCCGCGAGACCGGGCAGCCGCAGAGGTTTGTCACGTCGGTGCGCGACTTGATGACCATTCCGGCAGCGAGGGTGCGGTTGCCGGAGCGGACCTGTCCGCGCAGACGGGTGCCGTCGAATTCGGCCGAAGCCACGGCGCCGGCCTGCCAGGCGGCTCGGGCGGCCTTCATGGCCTGCCAGCCGCCGGTATCCATCAGCCAGCGTTCGGTAATCTCAAATCTCATCAGGGGATCGGTCGGAGAGAGCGCCAAAAACTGCTGGCGTCCCTAGCGCCCTTGGGTCAATAAGCAAGAGTCGTTCGGACCGGACTCCCCTGCAGGCATGAAAATCGTCGCCATTGCGAACCAGAAAGGTGGCGTGGGCAAAACCACCACCGCCATCAACCTCGCCGCCGCGCTGGCGCAACAAGGCGTGCGCACACTGCTGGTCGATCTCGACCCGCAGGCAAATGCGTCCAGTGCCCTCGGGTGCCTCACCGAGGAAGGCGGCAGCCTGTATTCATGCCTGGTCGGTGCTGACTTTGCCGCAGCCAAGGTGCTGGAAACGCGGTTGCCGAACCTGTGGTGCATCCCGAGCCACATGGAGCTGGCCGGCAGCGAGGTCTCGCTCGCCCGCAATGAAAACCACCTGATCCGCCTCCGGGAGGTGCTCGAGCCGCTCACGGTCCTCAACCGCTGGGACGTCTGCCTGATCGACTGCCCGCCGTCGCTCGGAATCCTGATGACCAGCGCGCTTTCGGCGGCCGATGGCCTGCTCATTCCGATCCAGTGTGAGTATTACGGCCTGGAAGGACTGGCCAAGATCATTGACCTCCACGAGCGCATCTGCGCCGCCGGGGTGAATCCGAACGTGACCATCGAGGGCATCCTGATGACCATGTTCGACAGCCGCACCAACCTCTCGCGCCAGGTGGTTGATGAGGTCCGTCGGGTGTTCGAGGACCTCGTCTACGAATCATTCATTCCGCGCAACGTCGCCCTGAGCGAGGCCCCGAGCCACGCCCTGACCGTACTCGAATACGCCCCCAACAGCCCGGGCGCCCGCGCCTATCGCGAGGCAGCCGCCGAATTCATCCGCCGTCAGCCCGCGGCCACGGCCGAGCCGCCCGCCACCGGGACTCCCATACCCGAAGCGGCAGGATCCGAGGGACCCGCCGCCGAAGCAGCCGCCGCCGAAGCAGCCGCCATCGAGGCACCCGCTGCCGAATCGCCTGCCGCCACGCCCGCCACGCCCGCCACGCCCGACACGACCCACTCCGGACCTGAAACCCAGACACCCGTGCCATCCCCCGCCCCGCCGGCCTCGGGGATGGGTGCCTCTCCGTTGGCGACGACGGCCCCCTGAAGAGCTGCTGGCGGGGGGGTCGCGGGAATCTCTTGGTTTCCTCCGGGCGCGCGGACCGCACGGATCATCTGATGCCAACGACCGCTTCTCAATGCCATGATCTGCTGCCGCTGTCCGATTTCCGCTCCGGCCTCGGCCGTCATTTTTCTTTTGGGGACGGCCGTCCTCCCGCTTCCTGCGGGTGCCGCCCCGGAAGTCAAAGCAATACGGGAAGGGACGCAGATCGTCTTTCGCGCCGGGGCGCGTGAAATGCTCCGCTACCAGGCGGAGCCCTCGCCGCTCCCCCGCCCCGACATTCGCCCGGAATTCCAGCGCGGCGGCTACCTTTATCCGTTGTTCACGCCGGGCGGGGCGTCGGTGGCCGACGACTACCCGCCCAACCACATCCATCACCACGGCATCTGGTGGGCGTGGACCCGCACGTCGTTTGCCGGCACCCAACCGGACTTCTGGAATATGGGCGAGCGGAAAGGCCGCGTGGAACACGTGGCCGTCGACCGGCTCTGGCACCGCGACGGCGCCGCCGGGCTGACCGCGCGCCATCGGTTTGTCAGCCTGCTGGCCACTCCGCCGGTCACCGTGCTTGAAGAAACGTGGGAACTCGCGGTGCGGGCGGTCGACGGCGACGGCCGTCCGCGCCATGTGATTGATCTGACGTCGATCCAGACGTGTACCGGTTCCGAGCCGCTGCGTCTTCCGGCGTATCATTATGGCGGGCTTGGATTCCGCGGGCGCCGCGACTGGGACGGGGCGGCGGCATGCGCCTTTCTGACCAGCGAAGGGGTGACCGACCGCGTGTCGGGCAATACCGCCACCGCCCGGTGGCTCTGGGTCGGCGGGGCCACCGAAACCGGCCCGGCCGGTGTGGCCATCCTCTCGCATCCGGCCAATTTCCGAGCGCCTCAGCCGCTCCGTCTCCATCCGACCGAACCCTTCGTCTGCTTTGCGCCCCAGCAGGCCGGAGACATGGAAATTGTCCCCGGAACCCCGTATGTCTCGCGCTACCGGCTGGTCCTTGCCGACGGGCGTCCGTCCCGCGAGGAAATCGACCGCTGGTGGGAAGCGTGGGCCGCGTCCGCTCCGAATGACGGACGACCGGCGCGCGACGCGGAATAACGATCCGGAATGCACCCTTGCCGGGGGCCGGAAACCGGGCATCCTCAGAGGGAATGCGCCTGTTGATCCCCTTTCTTGCCGCGGCCTTCATGGGGGTCGGGTTTCTGCAGGCCGCTCCGCCGACTATTGGTTTCTTCCGGACCGCCACGCCGGCGGTGCGCGTCGGGCAGTCGATCACCCTGGATTGGAACGTCACCGGCGCCGAACAACTGACGATCCGCCCGCAGATCGGGGCCGTCACCGGAAGTTCCGCTCCGGTCACCGTCGCCGGCACCACTGTTTTTACGCTCACCGCCGCCAACGCCGAGGGGACCACCACCGCCCGGCTCAAAGTGTATGACCTCGACCAACCGGCACCCTTTACCGACACAGTGCTCGCGGCCGCCGAGCGGACGAGCGCCCTCGGATCCATCTTCGAACTGACCTGGGACGGCACCCAGCTGCGCGAAATCCCCCTGAACCCAACCCTGCCCGCCGGCATGCTCTCGGTCTTTGATGTGGCCGTTGATGAAGATGGCCGCCTGCTGGCCAGCGTCAGCCGTCACCTCGGCAGTTCCATCGACCACGGCCTGATGGTCCGCCCGCCCGGCGGCGGCTCGTGGGACTACCACCCGGTCCCCAGTCTCTACGTCTTTGATGTCGCCGGCGGCGACCTGACCGTCGCCGGGCGCACCGCGTATTACGGATCGTACCGGATCAATCTGGATACCTTCGCCTCCTCCCGCGTGACCGACCGCGCCCCGGAACTCGTCCTGTCCCGCGACGGGTTCCTCCACGCCGGCGCGCGCCTCGCCAGCCCGGCCACCAGCATTCCGTATTTTGATCCGCTGACCGGAAACGAACAGGGTGACTACTCGCTGGCCGGAGTCGTCTGGCCGGAGGGTGAAGCCCCGGCGATCGACCCGAGGGCGATCGATGTGACGCCTGACGGGACGCGTTTTGTCGGAACATTCAACGGATTCCTCCACCGCCTCACCGGCCAGCCGGCGCAACGCGAGGCGTCCGTGGCCGCCGTGCTGCCGGGCGCTACCCGGCCGAGCAGCCTGCTTGATGTCAGCGTGTCACCGGACGGACGGGTGCTCGCCGGCCTGCGCGGATCAGCCGGGCGTTCCGGCCTGCTCATGACGGATGTCACGCTGCAGAACCCGCGGGTCGTGCCGGTGGAAGGCGGGGCACGGCTTCTCAGCGCCTACTCCGCCTTCACCACCACCGGCCTGCTCAAACCGCGGGTCGATTTCTTCCGGGCGTCCGACGCCAGTGTGCCCGCCGGCTCACCGGTCGAACTCTGCTGGCAGGTCGGCGGGGCAACCGAGGTCCGCATCAGCGGCGTCGACGGCCCCCTGCCGCCGGATGGGTTCTTGCAGCTCCCGGTCAGCGCATCAGGGACCTTCACCCTGAGCGCCACCAACGCCCACGGGTCCACCGAACGCTCGATCCCGGTGCTGGTGGCCGATCCTCCGCGGATCACCCGGTTCGCAGCCACCCCGGCCGCAGTCCCGCTGGGTCGGAATACCACCCTGTCATGGACGGTGGAAGGCGCCGACCACGTCCGCATTTCCCCGGGATTAGGCCCGCGCTCGCCCCAGTCCGGAGAACTCACCTTCCCAGTCGGGCAGGACCTCATCCTGACCCTCACCGCGGAAAATGAATCCGGCCGCACCCGCAAGGAAATCCGCGTCGCCGCCACCCCGCCCACCGCGCTGCCGGCATACCTTGAACTCGTCCCGATGGGAGCCTCTTGGTCGTGGTTTCACCCGCTCAACGGCGTCGATCCCGTCGTCACCGACCTCGATTTCCACGCCACCTGGATGCTGCCCCCGACCTATAACGGCCCCGCTTTCAGCCCGCCCCAGCCCGCCATGCTCGGGTACGGCTCGCTCGACTGGGGGTCGCTCGCCACCGACATCGGCCTGCCCCCGACCCGCTCTCGCTACACCGCCTACTTCGTCCGCCCGTTCACCGTCCCCCACGGAGCCTCCGAAATCATCGCTTTCACCCGCATCGACGACGGCGCTGTCTTCTACGTCGACGGCCAGGAACGCAGCCGGTTCAACTACGCCGGTCCCGACACCTACCGCGGCACCGCCATCACGTTTGTCTCCGAATCCGATACCACGCCGCTCTCGCTCGGATCCATCGGCCCCGGCCCCCGCTGGCTCGGCGTCTCGGTGCATAATGCATCCAACGACAGCTCGGACCTCGCCTTCGACCTCCGGCTTTCCACCCGCCTGACGTGGCACGGCCTGCCGCTCCTGCCTGCCGGCGAACGACGGGTCACCTTCACCGACGCCAACCCCGGTGACCTCGCCCAATCCAATGGCTCCGGTCCCACCGGCGAAATCGGCTGGCGCAGCTGGCCGCTCTGGGGCGGTCAGGGCGGCGGCGTGCTCGAGCTCGGCGGTCGCGTCTTTCACGTCTCCAGCGGCGGGAGCCAGCTCGTCACCGAGGCCGTCGACATCCTCGGGGCCATGGACCTCCGCGCCCACGTCGACGTCCGCGTTTTCCAGACCGGCACCCCGGATGGCTTTGAAGCGGACGACCGTATCGAGGCATGGGTCGAGGGCAGCGACGACGGCATCCAGTTCGCCCACGCCGCCGACCTCATCCCCGCCCGCAGCGGCAGTGCACTCTCCGACTGGGACGGCGGCATCAACGGCCCCTGGTTCCACTTCGCCACCGCTCCCGGCGCCCTGTCACCCGCCTGGCGGTCGCTGCGGCTGGTCGTCTCCGCCACCAACGACGAATCCAATGAACACTTTGTCTTCGACTCCCTGCGCCTCGAAGGCACCCCGGCCGAGGGCGACCGCGACGCCGACGGACTGCCCGACGACTGGGAATACGCCGAGTTCGGATCGTTGAGCGCCGCTCCCAACGAAGACCCGGACGGCGATGGCGCCACCAATGCCGAGGAAGCTCTGGCCGCCACCGACCCGCACGAGGCACTCTCCCGCCTGGCCATCGTCGATTTCCAGCCGCCCACCGACACTCGCCCCGGCCGCCTCTCCTGGACCAGCGTGCTCGGTCGCCGGTACGCCGTCGAATCGTCCACGGACCTCGTCCACTGGTCCACACTGGACGACTCCCTGCCCGCCGAAGGCGCCGTCACCGAAGCGCCCCTGCCTGCCTCCAGCCGCCCGGCCGCCGAATTCCGGCGCGTCCGGGTCGTGCCATAAATCCCTTTTTCCACCGGCGCCGCCGTCCGACAAGGGCTTCCCGGCCACGGGCGGCCCGACTCCATCCCGGGCAAGCCATCCTGGCAAGCGGCATCCACGCCGGACTGATTTTCGGAGATTCCGTTTGCTCGGTTTTGATTTATGAAGATGGTACAGGCACGCTTTGTGCTCGTAACAGGCCATTTCTCGGTTCCTTCCTACATCATTGTTGATTATCGCCCCTTCAAAATATCCGGCTGCATCCCACAATCTCTTCGCCCTTCAGAAACTTTCTTCAGCCTGTTGTCCAATCCAACATCTCAAAATCTCACCACCTCCGCCGTGAACAACACTCCTCATCATCTCCTCAACGTACGGACCGCGCCCCTCAGCGACGCCTCCGCCGGTGTGGTTGCTCCGGGAGTCGCCTTCCGGGCTGCTGCCCATCGGGAAAAAACCGGAATGTGTGGGTCCCCCCGCACACGTCCTCTCCGAGGTCCTCAGCCGCTGGCCACAGGGATCTTCCTCCTCCTGCTCAGCGCCCCGCTGTCACCGCTCGCCCACAGCGCGGTCGTCTCCCAGTACCTGTCCTATTCGGAATGGAAGGCTCTGCCCGACACCACCGTGCTGGGCGTCGAGACATTCAACGCCTACGACGGTCCCTACCCCGACGCCCCTGTCACGGCCACCACGGCCGGAGTGTCGTGGAGTGCTTCCGCCTCGCGGGGGCTGTACTCCGGGGTAACCGCCGGCAGTCCGGTCATGTCGGTCAATGCCACCAGTGACCCTCTTACCTTCTTCTTCAATTACTCCGGAGGTCTCTCCGGAGTCGGCGCAAACATCTTCGTCTCTGATTTCGATTTCCTGCACATGGCCGGAAACGTCTCGGTGGAGGTCTCGTTGACGGATGCCTCCACCCAGAGTTTTTCCCGCACAATCACCTCTTCGAGTGAGTTCTGGGGGTTCTATTCTTCCGGCGCCCGCATCGCCTCCATCCGCATCACCCCCGGCACCGGCTACCCGGAAAACCCCTTCGCCTCCATCGACAACCTGTCCTTCATGCGCAACGGAACCATTCCTTCCCGAGTGCCCGAATCCGGAAGTTCCTGGCTGGCCCTCCTGCTGGCCATGATTGGATTGTCCCGGCTGTCAGCACATCTGGGGTCTGCTCGCGGCGGCACCTCCCGTTGACCCCCCCTTCCCGTGACCGCAAACCCGACTCCCTCCACGAGGCAAGGCTTGGCGCCGTCTCGTGTGAAAAGCCGGCACCCCTTTCTCCCATCAATTGACTGAAAATAAACTTGCGCAGTTTTCTGAAACAGGCCAATTTGTCTCCATTTCTCACTCCTGCCCCCGTCCCGGGCATCGCACTCCGTCTGACACTGTCCCCCCACCGCCACTCCAACGCCTCTCGGACGCCCTTGCCCATCTTTCTCATTGTGCCTTCATCGCGCGACCTCCATCCGTGAAAATATTCTCCATTCGCCCCCTTGC
>JALRGF010000731.1 GCA_023253495.1 Verrucomicrobiales bacterium | reverse complement strand
CCTCCGTGGCCATCAACTCCAAGCCCCCGCCGGATGCGGCGGCAGGAAGATCCGTGTCCGCGGAGAACGGTTGCACCTGCGCAGAGAGCCTGTCCGCGGCCTTTGCATGCGAAGATGGCGGAAAAACGCCGTCAAGTCTGGACAAAACATCCTCTGGAGCCCATTCGCCGGGAAAGGATCGGCTGCCGCACTTTTCAGTGGAGTCGGTTTTTCACCTGCGGACAGGTACTCAGTTCACACAGTTCACCCACACCTCTCACCTGCGGACAGGTACACAGTTCACACCCGAGTTTTAAGATTCATCCCCCAGGCCCCCGCTCACGCCAGCCGCGCGGCCAGCAGTTCGCGCTGATAGACGAGCTCCTTGGGCATCTGGTCGTAAAGGTTCAGGAAGAGGTCTCCCTGGCTGAGGATTTCGGCGCGCCATTCGTCCGGGATAAAGGCCATGGCGCGGTCGAACTGGGCCTCGTTGAAGTCGTCCAGCCCTTCGGTATTGAAGTCTTCCCAGTGCGGGGTCCAGCCGATGCGGGTCTCGTGGCCGGCCACCCGCCCTTGGCATCGGTTGGCGATCCATTCGAGGACGCGCATGTTCTCCGAAAACCCCGGCCAGAGGAACCGGCCGTCCGCACCCTTGCGGAACCAGTTCACGTGGAAAAACCGCGGCAGGTGCTTGATCAGGCCGCGCATTTCCAGCCAGTGGTGGAAATAGTCGCCCATGTGGTACCCGCAGAACGGCACCATCGCCATCGGGTCGCGCCGGACCACTCCCACCGCACCGGCCGCCGCCGCTGTCGTTTCACTGCCCATCGTCGCGCCGACATAGACGCCGTGCGCCCAGTTGAACGCCTGATAAACCAGCGGCATCGTGGTCGGGCGGCGACCGCCGAAAATGATCGCGCTTACCGGCACGCCTTCCGGGTTTTCCCACTCCGGGTCGATCGTCGGACACTGCGCCGCCGGCGTGGTGAAACGTGAATTGGGATGCGCCGCCGGCCGCCCGCAGCCGGGCGTCCAATCCTGACCGAGCCAGTCAGTCAGATGCGCCGGCGGCTCCGGCGTCAGCCCTTCCCACCAGACATCGCCGTCGTCAGTCAGCGCCACATTGGTGAAAATCGTATTCGCATGCATCGCGTGCATGGCATTCGGATTGCTGTGCCACGAGGTGCCCGGAGCCACCCCGAAAAACCCGCATTCCGGATTGATCGCCCGCAATTTACCGTCCGCCCCCGGCCAGAGCCAGGCGATGTCATCCCCGATCAGCGTTGTCTTCCAGCCCGCCTGGGCGTAACTCGGCGGCGGGACGAGCATCGCCAGGTTTGTTTTGCCGCAGGCGCTCGGAAAGGCGGCCGCCACGTAGGTTCTCGTGCCGTCCGGCGCATGCAGCCCGAGCAGCAGCATGTGTTCGGCCAGCCAGCCTTCGTCGCGCGCCATGGCCGAGGCGATGCGCAGCGCCAGGCACTTTTTCCCCAGCAACGCGTTGCCGCCATACCCGCTCCCGTAACTCCAGATCATCCGGTCCTCGGGAAAATGCACGATGTATTTGTCGTCCGCACACGGCCACGGCACATCCGCCTCCCCCGGAGCCAGCGGCCGCCCCACACTGTGCAGGCACGGCACAAACGCCCCGTCCGCCCCCAGCTTCTCCAGTACCGCCGTCCCCATCCGCGTCATGATCCGCATGCTCACGACGACGTACGGCGAATCGGTCAGCTGCACCCCGACCTGTACCAGCGGCGAACCCACCGGCCCCATGCAGAATGGCACCACATACATCGTCCGCCCGCGCATCGCTCCCCGGAACATCTCCGTCAGCCGCGCCTTCATCTCCGCCGGCGGTGCCCAGTTGTTTGTCGGGCCCGCATCGGCCTTCCGCCTTGAACAAATGAAAGTCCGTTCCTCCACCCGCGCCACATCCGAGGGTGCCGAACGCGCCAGATACGAGTTCGGCCGCTTCTCGGGATCCAGCGGGATGAACGTGCCCGCGGCCACCAGCTGCTCCGACAAGCGCGCACTCTCGTCGGCCGATCCATCGCACCACACCACCGCCTCCGGCCCGCACAAGGCGCGCATCTCCTCAATCCAGGCCAGCAGTCGCGGGTGATGGGTCAGCAACGGAATCATGCTTCCACCGTAGCGGATCCGATGCCGGGAGCCGCGCAGGAATTCCGATTTTCCCGCCGTCATTTCCGGGTTTGGTCCCCCCCATGCGTTTGCACGAGAAAGTCATCATCGTCACCGGCAGCTCCACCGGCATCGGCGAAGCCATCGCCCGGCGCTGCGTCGCCGAAGGCGCCCGCGTCGTCGTCCACGGCCTTGAATCCGATCTCGGCCGCCAGGTCGCCGCCGACCTCGACGCCCCGTTTCTCGAGGCCGACCTTGCTGACCCGGCCACCCCGGCCCGGCTCGTGCAGGCCGCGCTCGACGCCTACGGCGCCCTGCACGGGGTCGTCAACAATGCCGCCTGGGTCCTCCGCGGCCGCATCGACTCGGTCACTCCGGAATTGTTCGACCGCCTCATGGCCGTCAACTGCCGCGCTCCGCTCCTGCTCATCAAGGAGGCGCTGCCGCACCTCGCCCGCACCCGCGGCTCGGTCGTCAACATCGGCAGTGTCAATGCCTACTGCGGCGAGGAAAACCTCCTGCCCTACTCGATCAGCAAGGGGGCCCTGATGACTCTCTCGCGCAACCTCGGCGACTCGCTCATGCGCCTCCACGGCGTGCGCGTCAACCAGATCAACCCGGGATGGGTGCTCACCGCCAACGAACGGAAATACAAACAGGCCGAAGGCATGCCGGAAGACTGGCCTTCCCGGCTGCCCCCGCTCTTCGCCCCCAGCGGCCGCATCTTCGATCCCGCCGAAATCGCCGAGGCCGCCGTCTATTTCCTCAGCGAGGCCGCCGGGCCGGTCTCCGGCCAGGTCCTCGACATCGAACAACACCCGTTCATCGGCCGCAACCCGCCGAAGTGCTGATCGGGCCACGCCACACCCCGCCACCCCATGAACCTGACCCGCTCCCCGCTCGGCCGGCTCCGGCTCGCCGCCCTCGCCGAAGGTGTCTCCTACCTGATCCTGCTTTTCGCCGCCATGCCGCTCAAATATCTCCTCGGCCTGCCGCTTGCCGTGCGCGTGGTCGGCCTGATCCACGGTCTGCTTTTCATCGTCTTCGGTGCCTGCCTGCTCGCCGCCTGGGCCCGCCACCGCTGGCCGGTCACCCGCCCGGCCCTCGTCCTTCTCTCGTCCCTCGTCCCGTTCGGCGCCTTCTTCATGGACCGCAGCCTGAAACGCGAACACCTCGCCCTCCCGCCGTCGTGATTTACAACCCCCTCCCCGGCGGTATACTCCGCGCCCGTCCGCTTCTTCAGCAGCCCCATGATCCCGCGATTCTTCCTTTCCCGCCCGGCGACCGCACTGGTCGCCGCCGCCCTGATCGCATCCCCCGCGCCCGCCCAGCAGAAACCGGGAGCCTATGACGTCGAGGGGGTCTACCTCAAGGGCTACATGATGGTCCAGGAAGCGGACAAACTTGAACGGCAGGGGAACTTCACCGGCGCCTATTACAAATACAAGGAGGCCGGCGAAATCTTCGATTCCGTCGCCCGCAGCTACCCCGCCTGGCAGACGAGCATGGTGAACTACCGGCGCAACCTCGTCCGCCGCAGCATGGAACAGGCGCGCCAGAAGGAACGCACCCGCCGCGCCGGCACCGCACCCGCGGGATCCGCGGAACTGCTGCCGGATCTCGACGCCTCCGGCGCCCCGTTCAACGACTCCACGCCGCCGCCGCCGACCACCGTGCGCCCGGCCGTGCCGGCCACCCCGCCGCCCACCGGCCTCGACCGCCAGATCGGCCAGATGGACCAGCGGCTCCAAGGGTACTCGAGCCAGACCGCGGAACTCCAGCAACGGCTTCAGGCCCGCGAAAACGAACTCTTCGAGGTCAATCAGAAGCTGCTCGCCAGCAAACGCGAAATCACCGCCGCCCTGCAGAAACAAATCGCCCTGCAGAATCAGGTCGACTCCGCCGGCACCAAACACGAACGCGAAACCGCCTCGCTCAAAAAACAACTGGAGACCGCCACCGCCGCCCTCGAGGAAGCCAGCAAAACCCAGAACGAAGCGACTTCCCGCATCGACTCCCTGCTCCAGGAACTGGCCACCGCCCGCCAGACGATCACCCAGCTGAGCAAGGAAAAGGACGATCTGACCGCCGAGAAAAACCAGCTGCTCGCCCTCGTCCAGGGCAAGGACGGCGCCGGCGCCACGGAAGCCCTGCTGGCCGAAAACAAACGGCTCCGCCAGCAGCTCGAGGAAGCCAACGCCAAGGTGGCCACCCTGTCCACTGACCGCGACGCCGCCGCCACCGACCACCGTGCGCCCGGCCGTGCCGGCCACCCCGCCCCCGACCGGCCTCGACCGCCAGATCGGCCAGATGGACCAGCGGCTCCAAGGGTCCTCGAGCCAGACCGCGGAACTCCAGCAACGGCTCCAGG
>JALRGF010000709.1 GCA_023253495.1 Verrucomicrobiales bacterium | reverse complement strand
TCGAACGGAAGGCCGTCGTCAACCCGGCCATGCAACATGATGAACGGATTGATCAGGCCGTCGTTGTACGAGATTTTGGCATCGACGATGTGTTCGATCTGCTCGGCATAAATCCAGGCGCCGTAGCCGAGCTGGAACTTCCATTTGTCCATGGTGTAATAGAAGCCGGCATTCACATCGATTTCCTGAATGTTACCGCCGATCGGAGACGCGGCGAGGTCGTTGATGTCCCACCAGGTATTGACGTAGGCGGCGAGGCCGCCACCGAGGTTGAAGTTCAATTCCAGAGACGGGTGGAAGAGCGGTTCGCTCCAGTCATTGCCCAGAGCCCAGACATCCTGGCCGTAGGAGATGAAATGGGTATCAACAGTGGCCGCGAGGAATCCGGTGACAAACGGGGTTTCGGCGGCGGGTGTTACCGGCGGTGGATTCTTCGATGCCGGGGTGGCGGTGGTGGTGCCGGCCTTGGCGGGCAGGGCGAGCTGGCTGGTAAGGGCCGCGAGAGAGAACAAGGCTGATGTGGATTTGGTCATGGTGAATTGATGGTTGTCTGAGGGACCGAATCGGGGGCGGCCTGTCCCGCATCATTCCTGAGCAGAATTGGTGCCAGCAACCGGAGGCGGATTTGAAAAAGTGATAGGGTGCCGAGCCCGCGGCCTTCACGCCATGCCTTCACGCCATGGTTGACGGGTGGTTGACCGCGCCGGACGCCACGTCATGGTATTCCTCCGCATGAGCCAGACCGCTGTTACCACCCGCACTGAAACCGACACCATGGGCGCCATCGAGGTGGCGCAGGATAAATACTGGGGAGCGCAGACGCAGAGGTCGCTGAAGTATTTTGCGATCGGCCGGGACACCATGCCGCGGGCGGTTATCCGGGCGATGGGGGTTCTGAAAAAAGCGTGCGCCATGGTCAATGCGGACCTTGGCAAACTGCCGACCGACACCCGCGACCTGATCGCTGCCGCCGCCGACGAGGTGATTGACGGACGGCTGGACGCGCATTTTCCGCTGCGGATCTGGCAGACCGGATCCGGCACGCAATCGAACATGAATGCCAACGAAGTGATCTCGAACCGCGCCATTGAGATGGCCGGCGGGGTGATGGGGAGCAAGACGCCGGTGCATCCGAACGACCACGTGAACATGTCGCAGTCGAGCAACGACACCTTTCCGACCGCCATGCACATTGCGGCGGTGGAGGAGGTGACCCACCGGTTGCTGCCGGCGGCCCGGTATTTCCGGGACGCGCTGGAGCGTCGGCGGATTGAATTCAACGACATTGTGAAAATCGGCCGGACCCATCTGCAGGATGCGACGCCGGTGACCTTCGGGCAGGAGTTTTCGGGGTATGTGTGTCTGCTGGACCGTGACATCGAGCGGCTGGAGCAGACGCTGGCCGGGCTGCGCGACCTGGCCATCGGCGGCACGGCGGTTGGGACCGGGCTGAACAGCCATCCGGAATTTGCGGTGCGGGCGGCGGCGGCCATTGCCGGGCTGACCGGTCTGCCGTTTCAGAGCCACCCGAACAAGTTTGCCGCGTTGAGCGCGCATGACGAGTTCGTCTACGCCAGCGGCGCCCTGAAAACCCTGGCCGCCTCGCTGATGAAGATTGCCAATGACATCCGGTGGCTCGGGTCCGGACCGCGCTGCGGCCTGGGCGAACTCTCGCTGCCGGAAAACGAGCCGGGCAGCTCGATCATGCCGGGCAAAGTGAACCCGACCCAGAGCGAGGCGATGACCATGGTGGCGGTGCAGGTGATGGGCAATGATGCGGCCATAGGGTTTGCCGCCAGCCAGGGGAACTTCGAACTCAACGTCTTCAACCCGGTGATGATCCACAATTTTCTGCACAGCGTCGATCTGCTGACCGGCACCCTGCGGAGCTTTGCCGACTACTGCCTCGAAGGCCTGACCGTGAACCGCAAGACCGTGGCCGGCTACGTCGGCAACAGCCTGATGCTGGTCACCGCGCTCAACCAGCATATCGGCTACGACAAAGCGGCCGCCATCGCCAAGCTCGGGCACAAGGAGGGACTGACGCTGAGGGAGGCGGCCATCAAAAGCGGGCACCTCAGCGGCGAGCAGTTTGATCAGTGGGTGGACGCGGAGCGGATGACCCGGCCGTGACTGCCGCGCCGGCGCGTGCGCGAGCGAAACACTCCTTGACAGAAGCCCCTCCCGGTCCGCACTGATGGACATCATGGCTGAAGACGATCCTGGAACTCCCCCGGCCAAGGAACCCGAGGCCACGCCGCCGATGGCCCGCCCGGCCGATGCCGGAGCCGGCACTGGCGCCCGTGCGCCGCGGCCCAAGGAAGCGTGGGAGCCGCAGGTGCGTGAACCACGGCGCCCTGACTTCGTCTCCCGCCTGGCAAAGACCACGGATCTGCCCCGGGAAATCGCCCGGGACCGGCAGAAGTCGCGGCTGGGCGAACGCCGGGCCGGCGCCATCGGGTGGGAGGCGGACACCCGCCCTGAGGATGGGGAAAGCCCTGACGCTCCGGAGGTTTCCGGCCGCGGTCTGAGCCGGGGGCAGGTTACCACGCTGGCCGCCCTTGGCGTAGTGGTGGCGGTGCTGGGAGCGATGTGGTTTGCCCGGAGCCTTCTGACCAGCGGTCCGCCGCCGCTGCCGCCGACCACCCGGCCGGCCTCCGGTGGTGCGTCTGAAGCGAATCCGGTTCTGACCGACTTCGAGTATCAGCAGGTCACGGAGGTGATGACCCGGTTCCTGGAAGCCCTCACCCCTGAAGACCTGCGCGCGGTCCTGCGCGAGCCGGACCGGGTCTGGCCGCAGGTCCAGGCGTACCAGGCGCTCACCCCGTGGCGGCCGTTCACCGTCCGCAACCTGCCCGCCAAGGCCGAAATCCGTCAGAATCGCGGACTGCTCGCCGGAGCGGTCGAGGTCGACGACTACCAGCGGTTCATCATTGCCATGGAGCGCACCCCGGACGGCATCAAGGTCGATTGGGAAACGTTCACCGGTCAGGGCGACATGTCATGGGACGACCTGATCCTGAAGCGGCCGACCCAGCCGGTCCTGATGCGGGCGCTGGTGCAGGCGGATGACTATTTCAACCGCGACTTCCCGGACGCAACCACCCACGCCTGTTTCCAGCTCACCGCGCACCGGGACACGCACCGCGTCTACGGCTATGTCGAGCGCGGCTCCAAAGTGCACGCCCAGCTCGGCTCCCGCACCCGCGTCAACCCGCGCACCCCGCTCACCCTCCGCCTGAAATATCCCGTGGGGTCGCGCAGCGATGACCAGCTGGAAGTCGTCGAGGTGGTCGCCGACGGTTGGCTCGTCTGCGACACCACGCGCGTCAAGGACACTGATCCGGCAGAGCCGCTGCCGGAGGACGCGGCTGACCCCGGCGCCCCGGCCGCCGGGGAAGAAGCTCCGGGCACTGCGACTCCGGCGACTCCAACCACCCCAGCCGGCGGGTAGCGCCGTCACCGCACGCGGCGGGGGGCAGTGCGCTGGACGGCAAGCGCCCCACCCCTGTTTGCCCGCGCAGGGAAGGCGGCACCTTACCCCGGCGACCGGACGTCAGGGCGGTGGCCCGGCCCCGAGCCGCGCTGCGAGGTCGCGCACGATGGCGTCGACCGGCGGGACGATGCTGACGGGGAGCACGTCGGTTTCGCCGAGGGCCGCCGGATCCTCGAGGGTGGCGAACTGGCTGCGCAGCATTTCCGCCTTCATGAAATGCCCCTGCCGGGCGGCCATCCGACCGTGGATGGTCTCGAAATCGCCGACCAGATGGACAAAAAGCAGGCCCCCGGGCGCCGCTGCCCGCAGGCGGTCGCGATACGCTTTTTTCAAGGCCGAACAGGCCAGCACCCGCGTCTCGCCCGGCGCGCACGGGGCAATCACCTCACTGCCGAGCCGGTCGAACCACGGCCACCGGTCCTCGTCGGTGAGCGGAATGCCCGCGCTCATCTTCGCCACGTTGGCCGGCGGATGAAACCCGTCAGCATCAAAAAACTCCCCGCCCAGAGCCGCGGCGAGGGCGCGCCCGACCTCGGTTTTTCCCGAGCCGGAAACTCCCATGACGATGATGAGGCGCGAAGACGGGGGTGGCATGAGGCGTCAGTTTGGACGGGAAGCCGCACTCGTGCAGCCGTCACCGCCTGCACGACACGGATTTTTCCGGAAGAGCCGCAACAGACAAAAAACCATGGTCCGAGGCTTTCCGAGCCCCGGAAATGGCCGGGGGGCATCGATTTTTTTGGTCTTCGGGCAGGCCGGTACGGCGCGAGTGGAGGCGCCGGTGAAAGCCCTGGGGCCTGGATCAACCGCAGTTCGTACATCCGGCGGTCTCGGATGGGAGGCATGGGTCATGTGGCGGGGAGATGGAATCAGAACCCGTACTGGAGGCTGAGCATGGTCGACCAGCCCTCGTTGGCGCGGTCGGAACCCTGCCGGCCGAGGTACTCCGTCCGCCTCCACGTCTGCTCAAGGCCGATGGTGAAAGCCGGGGTGATTCGGGAAAAAAGGTTGAGATAGGCAGTCTGGTTGCGGGCGATCTGTCCGGCAAAGAGGTCGGCCCGGTCCGGCCGGTCGATGCCGTATCCGGCATTCATGCGGAGATCGGGTGTGAGGACGAGAGTGGCTTCAAGCCAGCCACCGTGGCTGGCGATCGCTTTGCGGGTGGCGGGATTGACCGTCTGCAGGGCAGTCCCGAGGTAATTGCCGAGGGCTTCGCCCGTGTAGACTTCTCCGTGAATTCCGAAGCGGCTGCCGAGGCGGACCCCGGCCTCGAGGGCGGCTCCCCAGGGCCGGATGATGTCGGGGGGCGGCCATGGCGGAGCCGTTCCCGTGAATTTGCGGAATTCCCCGTAGACCCCGGAGATACCCGCTTCCAGTGCCGGTCTGGCGAGAAGGGTATCGCCATCGGGCTGACCGAGGAGGAGCTGGGCCTTTGCTTCAAGGTTGGGCATGCCGTTGTCTTCAGCTCGGTCCGTGAAGTCATCGGAGACACTGGTGGAGATCGGTTCGCTCAGAGCGGCCCCTGCGCTGAATCCATGACGGTCACCGAATGTGCCGCGGTACTCCGCACGGAGCTGAGTGCGCAGGCTGTTGCCCGGATTGCCGGAGGCCCCGAGGATTCCGAATCCGTCGACCATTTCCGGCTGTCTTTCGCTGAAGAGATCGAAGCGGCGGCCGAATGACAGGTCCCAGTGCCCGTCTTTCAGCCATGCGTAGGCAAGGCCCGGGGTGAAGCCGTACTGGTCATCAAGCAACTGACCATTGTAGAACTGGAAGAGCATGGTGGCTCCGGTCTTCATGCCGTGGAACTCCGGACCCTCGATGCCGGCGCGCAAGGTGCTGTATTGTGCGGTGTAATCGAAGACGCTTTCCGTTCCCGTGGCATCCGGAGGAGCGAGCATGAATACCGCTCCGGCACTGCCCACCGGACGCTTTTCACTGTACATGGCCACGGCGCGGACCGATCCCCCCAGCGTCAGGCGGAAATCGGGCCGGGACGCCTGCACCAGCCCAATGGGCGGCGGCATGGACGGAGGACCGGCAGCAGCCGGCTCCACGGGTTGCTTCGGGGGCGGGGAAGCCGCCGCGGCTGCCACGCTTGCAGCAACCGTTTCGCGTGCGGGCTGCGGGGATGGCGATTCCGCTTTCCGCAGCCTCTGGACTTCCGCGGCCAGTTCATCGTTGCGCTGCACCTGCTGCAGGAGAAGTTGTTTCAGGGCCGCCATCTCCCGTTCGAGGGCCGCCAGACGGTCCGCCTCCGGATCCGCAGCGCCCGCCAGATTGATGGCCGAGACAACGAAAAGAGCCGCGATCGGCCTGAATATCATGCGGGCGATGTGGCGGGATTTCATTTTCCGGCGTTCATTTCGGCGGCATGCCCGCGGCCATCGCGAGACGGCCAAGGACTGCCGCGTTCACCATTTCAAGCGGGCGCGGAAAGCGGACCGGCTGGAGGCTGCAGACGCAGAGTCCGGTGCCGGGGCCCGGCGGAACCGCAGCGGTGCCGGCTGATTTCCGGTAGACCGTGCGGCCTTCCTTGATGGTTTCCTCGACCGTGATGTCCTTGATGCTGGTCGGCTCGACCTTGAGCGGATTGCGGTCCAGGATGACCAGGTCCGCCAGCTTGCCGACCTCCAGAGTTCCCTTCGATTTTTCCTCGCGGATCTGGAAGGCTGCCATCGAGGTCACGGCGCGCAGTGCGGCATAGGGCGGAATCCGTTCCTCCGGCCCAACCACCTGGCCGCTGCCGGTGATCCGGTTCACACCCGCGTCCACGAGTCCGAGAATGGTGGGCACAGGAGAAACCGGAGCATCGTGCGAAAAAGTGAATGGCAGGCCGCGCTTGAGAAAGGTATTCGCCGCCATGGCTCCGGCCGAACGCTCCGGCCCCCAGAGCTTCACCACGGCGTCGCCCCCGGGGATGAGGCCCGCGGAGAGGAAACTGGGAATGGCTCCGTAATCCTTCATACGGTCGATCTGATCCTTCCGCAGCCATGTGGCATGGATGAAGACCGGACGGTGGTCGGACATCCCGTGCTTCCTGACAGCACGCTCGATCGCCCGGAGGGCCTGATCGGCCGCCGCATCTCCATTCATGTGCATGTGGATC
Source organism: Verrucomicrobiales bacterium (assembly GCA_023253495.1). GTDB lineage: Bacteria > Verrucomicrobiota > Verrucomicrobiia > Verrucomicrobiales > V1-33 > CAJBME01. The sequence goes on along the minus strand of JALRGF010000709.1, from coordinate 238 downwards.
TGGAAATTCGTGGGCCAGTATGTGTCGAAGGCTTCGTCAAGGACCTCGTCCGGAATCTGCTGGTAGCCCGCAAAGGAGCCTTCCCTGCCGGGAGGATTGACGGTGTACGGCTCGGTGAACCACGCCGTGTCGATGCTGCCATCCAGCCAGAACTTGATGCCACCCAGCCGGACCCGGTTGATGTAGCGCTTGTCGAGGTCGGGACGGTCGGCGAGGAGCTTCCGGGACGTGCCTTCCG
>JALRGF010000597.1 GCA_023253495.1 Verrucomicrobiales bacterium | reverse complement strand
GGGCTTCTTCCAGCGCCTTGGCGGCGGCTTCGATGGCGTCTTTCTCGCCAGCGTCGAGCTTGTCGCCGTACTCGGTCAGGCTCTTGCGGGTGGAGTGCACCAGCGCGTCGCCCTGGTTGCGGGCCTGCACCAGCTCCAGTTTTTTCTTGTCGTCGGCCGCGGTCAGCTCGGCGTCCTTGACCATCTGCTGGATCATTTCATGCCCGTACGGTAAGTGTCGGTGCGCTGCATACCCATTGCGATCTTCTGAGCCTGCGCGAGTGCTTCCTTATACTTGCCGTCGTAGAGCTGGATCATGTCGGGCTCACCCTTCGGGCAGCCTGTCGGCTGGCTGTCTCCCTGCGGTCGGCGGCACCGGGCGGTTCCAATGAGACTTAAGGGGAGCGATGAGCGCTCCCCGTAGTGCCACTTGATCCAGATGTCTCTGAGTTCAGGGACTCCCATATCCTTGAGCCATTTGGTATTGAGCGCGTTGTGCGGAATGCTGTTGGCACTCATGCGCCAGTAGCCCTTGCGACCCTCTTATTCGCCAGCCATCACACGTCATGACACCAGACACTCCACGCAATCGCTGGATATTCCGAGGAGCTTCAGTGGTTGCGGTGGTCACCGCTGTTTACGCGCTCTTGTGCGCCCTGATGTCGGCAGCGATGGGAATGGGCGCGATTACTGAGTACGGTGAGCCACTTCCGGGGCTTGTGTTCGTGTCGCTTTCAGTCCTCGCCGGCTGGTATGTCATCGCGCTTTTCGCCTCACTTTGGCTCAGGCGCGACGGATGGTGGATCACTTCCGGTTTATGGCTCGGGTTCCTGATCTTGGGTTGGTTCATCGCGATGTATGGCCACGAGATTTACAGACAGGCGACAGGCTCAGTTTCGTGGAGGTCCAAATGGTATCTTGAGTTACTGCTTCCTGCACCGATTCTCTGTTTATCCCTAACTTTGACAGGCGTACTTCTCCTCCGCCCATCGCTAGTCCGAGTTAACCGGCTTGATTCGTGATGACCATGCCAGCAGCATGCCCAGGGGTGAACAGGGAGACCCACCAGACCCTCCGGGATGTGGTGTCGGTCCTGCATGTCCAGCGCTTCCGGCCGGAATCTCAGTCCACGCGGCTCGAACGGGACCTGCTTCCGGGAACGGTCCGTCCGTCAACGGCGCCAGCGAGTCGAAAAACCGCCAAGGGGCCTCATGGTTTCAGTTTCGGGCGGCGGCGACGATTTCCTCGAGCACGGCGAGGTAGCGGGTGAAGGCGTGGCGTCCTTCGGGGGTGAGGGTGCAGGTGGTCTGGGGGCGGGAGGGGGTGGAGAGTTTGGAGAGGGTGATGAAGCCGGCGTCCTGGAGGGTGCGGAGGTGGGTGATGAGGTTGCCGTCGCTCATCTGGAGTTCGGCTTTGAGGTCCTGGAAACTCCATTCGGGGCGGGCGGCGAGCAGCGTCATGATCGAGAGCCGGCCGCGTTCGTGGATGGTTTTGTCCAGCCTGGAGAAGTCGATCATCGGGCGGAGCGTCGGGCGGAGACGAGGACGGCGATGCCGTAAATGATGTGGAGCACTCCGAAGAGGGCTCCCATGATGACGGGGGTGGTGAAGAAATTGAGATCGCCGGTGGAGAGGAAGCCGGCTTGGTTGCCGAGGAAGCTGAGCAGTCCGCCGGCGAGGAAGGCGCGGCCGAGCCGTTGGATCGACGGTGGGGCGAAGGTGGCGGTGGCGAGCAGGGCGAGGCCGTAGCACAGGGCCCAGACGGAAGCGACGAACCCCATGTCATGGGATTTGAGGGCGACGACGAGGCCGACGAGACCGCCGACGAGCAGGGGCGGGGCGAGCGCGCGCAGGGCGAGACGCATGCCGGCATTGAGGAACGGCAGGCCGCGCCGGGCGGCGTCGCGCCAGAGCAGACCGAGGTTGAGTACCGACAGAATGGCGAAAAGCCCCAGCCAGTTGCGCAGGAACAACCGCCAGGTCAGACCGTGCTCGTGGTGCCACCAGGCGAGCCCGAGAGCCGCCACGCCCCCGAGCAGGGCGACTGGAGCGGAAATACTGCGGTAGACCGTGGCGCGTTCCATGAGCTGGCGGATGATCCGCAAGTGCTCCGAAGCAGGATCCTGATCAGACATGTCTCCATCATGGGCCGTTCCGGCGGGGACGCAAGCGGGCGGCGGGGGGTGGCGGCAGGGCGGGTGGCCTGCCAAATTGGGATTAAAATCCATTTGTATTCCCATTTAAAAGCGATACTTTCTCACATCAAAGGCGCATACCATGGATGATTTTTCACTTTTGACCCATGCGGACGGCGCTCGCCGGGGTCCCGGCCGCCCGCAGAACACGGTGAAGACCGAGCAGCTGACCCTGTCGCTGCCGCCGGCCCAGCGGGAGTTGCTGGAGGAATTGACACTGACGGGGTATTTCGGGCGCAATGCGGTGGAAACGGCGACGCTCCTGTTGTGGCAGGCGCTGCAGGAGTGCGCGCCGCAGCGGCTCCAGCAGATCCGGGAATTCCGCGCCCGGCAGGAGGCCCAGCAGTCGGACCGCATGAAGGCCAAACTGCAGAAGCTCACCGCCATCCTCAACGAAGAATGAACCGGCTCCCCTCAACCCCGCCTATCCCCCTGCCGGAAGCCTCCTCCGCGGCCGCGCTCGCCCGCGCGCTCCGGGATCCGTCGTTGCTGCGGCTGGCCCAATCCATCGAGGAACTGCATCCCGAGCTGGCGCGGGCCCTCTGTCGCAGCGGTCTGGCCGCCTTGACCGACCCGGCCGAACGCGAGGCGTGGCAGGCCCGCCTGGGTCCGTGGCTGGAGGAGGCGCCGGAATCCGGAAATCCGGAGGACGAAGGGGACGACGGCGGGCTTATGGTGGCGGCGTGACCTGCCGGCGGGCCGGCCGCCGTGGCTGGAGCTCCCGGCAGATGTCGCAGGTGGTGCCATCACAGCCCCACGCCGTGCAATGCTCACGGCCGTAAAAAATGATCTGCAGGTGGAGACGGTTCCAGGTGTCCCGCGGGAACAGCTTCTTCAGGTCGCGCTCGGTTTCCACGACATTCCGGGCCGGACTCAGCCGCCAGCGCCGCGCCAGGCGGTGGATATGCGTGTCCACCGGAAAGGCGGGCACTCCGAACGCCTGGGCCATGACCACGGAGGCGGTTTTGTGACCGACTCCCGGCAGCGCCTCCAGTTCCTCGAACGACTGCGGGACCTGACCGCCGTGGCGTTCGACAATCAATCGCGAGAGTTCCTTCAGGGCCTTGGCCTTCTGCGGGCTCAGGCCGCAGGGGCGGATCAGTTCGCGGATGGTTTCGACCGGCAGGGCGGCCATGGCCGCCGGAGTGTCGGCGCGGGCGAACAGGCCCGGCGTGACCTCGTTGACCCGCTTGTCGGTGCACTGGGCCGAAAGAACCACCGCCACCAGCAGGGTGTAGGCGTCCTTGTGATCAAGGGGAATCGGCGTCTCGGGATACAGCGCCTCAAGACGGCGGGCGACCAGATCCGCACGCTGCTGGCGGGTCATGCCGGAAAAGGAAGCAGGCGGCCCGTCCGCCCGCGCGGGCGGGCCCAACCGGGCGGCAGGCTCAGTGGGCGCGGGTGCGGGCTCCGGCCGTGGTGGTGGCCACCAGCTGTTTCCGGTTGATGCTGGTCAGCATCGCCCGGACATGCGGGTGGCGGCTGCGATCGGCCATGATTTCGCGGCTGCGCGAATAGCTGCCCCACTTCAAAATCTCAATTTCCACCATCCGGGCCCCCCAGGCCTTGATGCCTTCCTTGGTCGGTTGATACAGATCAATGGTCCGCGTCCCGACCAGGGCGCTGCCGTAGTCGTCAATGCGGTAGGTGTACGGCTGCCCGACAATCCGGAAGAGCGTGCCCACCGGAAAGACCGACCAGTCGGCGGCGGCACTGCGCACGTGGTCATACCGCAGCTCCGTCCCGTACGCATTCTTGCGACCGTACTTCAGACTGTCCGCTTCCAGATGCGAGTAGGCCGTCGTCTTCACCACCGCGTGCAGGCTGCCATTTTTGCGGAAGAAGCCGGGATGCGGCGAGGTCCGGACAAAACAGGCTTTGTCCACCCCGGGCTTGCCCAGAGTGGCGGTCGACCGGGTCGGCATTTTGGCCTGGGTCCGGGTCTTCGCCACCGTCGGCGAAGCCGCGCAACTCGCGAGGCAGCACACGGCACACAGTCCCAGCAGAGAGAAAAAACGAGGCACAACAGTCATTCGTGGATCAGGTGGTTCGTGATGAGGAGGAGCAGTTTTTCATCCTCTCGCCGCCTTGGCCAACGAAAAATGCCCGTGAATCGTCTGATTTTTCAGAATTCAGAGCACTTTCCATGGCCATCGTGTTTTCAATAAATGACTCTCCCCGATCCCCCGCGCTCCCTCCCCCGTCTCAGCCCGGCATGCCCACCCCCCGCGCGGCCACCAGCGACAGCCCGCTGGGCACGATCTCGGCGGGGGCGTGCGGGGACGCCGTTCCCTCGCGCAGGCACTGTTCGATCCACGCGAAAAACGCCTGGAATCCTTCGTGTTCGCGCCGCAGATCGCGGATCTGCCGCCAGTCCAGCGTGGCCGAGGGACGGGCTGACGTGATTTTCTGCCGTGTCAGCAGGCGCCCCTGCAGGTTCTCGAACGCCCGTTCCTCCATGCGCGCGATCGAGGCCGCGTCCACGATGTCGTCCAGCGCCTCCAGCGGCACCCCGAGCGTACTCACCCCGATACCGTACTCCCCGCCGAGGCGCCGCAGATCTTCCGCCAGTTGTTCGTCGGTAATGGCGGCGCCGATGACCAGTTCGCCGGTGTGCGCCCAGCGTGACCCGCTCAGCGCCTGAAAAAACAATTCGCGCACGTTGTCGTAGCTGACCGCCATGGCCAGCCGCACCGAAGTGACCGCAAACGGCTGCACCCCGAGGCTGCGCTTGAGCTCCAGCAGATCACCCTCCAGCCGGAACCCGGTGTCGCCCGCATCCTCCAGTTCCCAGTCGACCACCGCCACATCCGGGTACTTCCACAACCCCTCGGGCGAGGCGCTCGGCGCCAGCGCAAACGGAAAGCGCGCGTCCGCCGTCACCGCCCGCAGGTACAACGCCCGCATCTTGGACATCCGGCTGCGCGCCAGATCCACCATCTCCCGCCCGGTCTGGAAAAGGTCCAGGCCGGCCTGCGTGAAACCGGCCGCCGCCAGCGCCCGCGCCTCCTCGAGCGTGGCCACCCGGGTCGTGCGCAGATAATACCCCTGCCCCTGATCCACTTTGGCAATCGGCGAGGACGGGTCGGCGCACAGAATCGAAAAATGGTACCGCAACGTGGCGTCGCTGTACTCCTGCCTCAGCCGGTACTTGACCAGCCGGATCAGCTCGGTTCCCTTGATGGAACTGGACGGGTCACTGGGCAGGATCTCCGGAAGGATTTCCTTGAGCTGGTCACGAAGATTCATGCGGTTGCGGCGGAGCGCGGCACGCGGCCCCACGCCGTGCGAGAGTGCGGACTTCCGGCGGGGGCGTCAAGACCAACCTGCGGTCCATTTGACGGTCATTCCCGCTTGTAAGGGACGCCCCCTGTGGCTCATTGGGGTTTTCAGGTACATTCCCATCCCATGATCCACAAACTTCAGCGTCTGCAGTCCGAAGGCAAACGTCTCCGCGTCGGCATCGTCGGCTCCGGCGCCATGGGCGCCGGCGTGGCCTGGCAGGTCGCCCGCACCCCCGGCATGGAAGTCGTCTTTCTGGGCGATCTTGATGAAGCCGCGCTGCAACGCGGGGCGGACGCCACCGGACAGACCCGGGTCCCCGTCGAGAACCCGGATCACCCGCCGGAACGCCGGCCCGGCGAAGTCCTCACCACCACCGACACCCTCGCCCTGCTGCGCCATGTGCGCATCGACGCCCTCGTCGAATGCACCAACTCGGTCCACGAGGCGGCCGAATACTGCCTCGCCGCCATCGCCCAGCCGGCCCACGTCATCCTCATGAACGCCGAGGTCGACCTCATGCTCGGCAGCCTGCTCGCCCATGAAGCGGCCCGCCAGGGCGTGGTGGTCACCAGTGACGCCGGCGACCAGCATGGCGTTCTGGCCACCATGGCCGACGAAGTCCGCCTCTGGGGCTTCACCATCACCCAGGCCGGCAACATGAAGGGGTTTCAGAACCGCCATGCCGACGCCGCTCACGCCCGCCCGTGGGCCGAAAAACAGAAAGGCAGCGTGATCCAGACCGTCAGTTACACCGACGGCACCAAGATGAACGTCGAACAGGCGCTCATCGGCAATTACCTCGGCCTCACCCCGCTCGTACCCGGCATGGAAGGCCCGACCTGCCGCGACCTGCGCGAAGTGCTCGACGCCTTCGATTTTTCGAAATACGGCGGACAGGGACGGGTCGACTACACCCTCGGCGTCCCGTGGCCGGGCGGCGGGGTGTATCTTGTCGGTCATTGCGACGACGACCGTCAGGACTTTCTTCTCAATTACTACAAAGTCACTTCCAGGAGGCCGTATTATCTCTTTTTCCGGCCCTACCACCTCTGCCATGTGGAAACACCGCGCGCCATCGCCCAGGCGTGCCTCGACGGGCGCGCCGTGATGACCCCGCCCACCGGCCGCAAACGCAACAACGTCTACGCCTACGCCAAAAAAGACCTCGCCCCCGGCACCCTGATCCCCCACGCCCTCGGCAGTGACGAAGTCTACGGCCTGGTCGATGCCTGCGAACACGCCAGCACCCGCCGGCACGTCCCCCTGGAAAAACTGGTGGTCAGTCGCGACGACGCCGGTGTGCCGCGCCACGCCGTGGTCCGCCGCGCCATCGCCCGCGATCAGCCGCTGCTTCTCGACGACCTCGAAATCGCCGACACCCCGTACCACCGGCTGCTCGCACGCCTGCACAGTCCGCTGCCGCTGCTGGCCTTCGTGACCGAAGCCAAGGTGCGCAGCCAACTGGCCCTGACGTGGGGCACGGAGACCTTCATCGTTCCGCACGCCGACACCACTGATGACATGATTCGGCAGGTCGACCACGCCCTTCTGGAGATGGGCCGGTACCGGCGCGGGGACCTCGTGGTCATCGTCGCCGGCGCCCCACCGGGCACAGTAGGCTCGACCAACCTGATTCACGTCCACCGGATCGGGGAGGACGATCACTAGCGGGTGCGCGAGGGAGAGCTGAGGGGCAGGTGAGATCAGACCTCGACGAACTGCTGTCCGTCCTGCAGCTGTCCTCGCTCGGCGACGACGTCTTCGTCGGCCGCCACCCGCGAAAGAATCCCGTCCGCACCTTCGGCGGCCAGCTCATGGCGCAGGCGTTCGTCGCGGCAGGCCGCACCCTGGTCACCCCGCTGCCGCCGAGCGCTCTGTCGGTGCACTTCATCGCCGGCGGTGATCCGTCGGCCGACATCGAATTCCATGTGGTGCGATTGCGTGACGAACGCCGGTTCGCCAACCGCAGGGTCGACGCGGTCCAGAACGGCACCCTGCTGGCCACCGCGCTGGTGTCCTACCTGTCCGGCGGCACGGGCCTGGAGCACGACTTCGTCATGCCTGACGTTCCTGAACCGCACACGCTGCCGACCATCGACGAGCTTTTAGTGGGTTATGAGACTGTGGTCCCGGCTTTCGTCACCGCGCTGCGGCCCATCGAGTGGCGGTACACCAACGATCCGGCCTGGGTGATGCGCGACAAGGGCGCCCGGCTCGACCACAACCGGGTCTGGCTCAAGGCGGACGGACAGATGCCGCAGGATCCCGTACTGCACGACGCGGCGATGGTGTATTCGTCGGACACCACCGTCCTGGATTCGATCATCACCACCCATGGATTGTCCTGGGGGTGGGACCGCATCTTCGCGGTCACCATCAATCACTCGGTGTGGTTCCACCGGCCCGTCGACTTCTCCGATTGGGTGCTGTATTCCACCGCCTCACCCGTCGCGGCCGAGTCCCGCGGTCTGGGAATGGGGCACTTCTTCAACAGGACGGGTCAGGTAGTGGCCACGGTGGTCCAGGAAGGCATCGTCAAACACTTCCCGGCGAGATAACACCTACGGCGTCGGCGTTCGGGTCACCGTGAAACGGTCCTCGACGGACTCGCGGAACTGATCGGAGCACATCTGGACCTTGGCTTTGTCCTGACCGGCTTCCTGGAGGCAGTCGAAGTAGTCACCGGCGCCCATCTGGTTGAACAAGCCGACCCAGAACGCGATGAAGACCAGGCCCGCGATGATAGCGATGACGCCGACGACGATCCCGGCCGTTGCCGCGCCGCCGTTGGTCGCCTCACCGCGCTTGGCTCGCGCCCGCCCCGCGAACCCGAGTGCCACCGCGCCGATACCCAGGATGATCCCGCCGGCGATGGAGAACGATCCGACCAGCGCCACGATGCCGACCACCAGGGCAGCCGTGCCGAGACCGTTGCGCGGCGGCAGGGGCACGGGATATTGACCGTAGGCCGGCGGGGGAGGCGGGTAGTTGCCGGGATACGGGCCGGGTGGATAGCCGTACGGGTACGGCGGGCCCTCTGGTGCCGGCCCGGAGACCGGCGGCGGACCCGCCGGCGGGCCGAGGGGTGTCGGCGCGGAGGCTGGCGGGGCGTCGGTCCGGCCGGACCATTCCGGATTCTGGGTCATGGCTCGCGCTTCACAGGACGATGCGGACAAGGTCGAAGGCGAGGGTACCCGCCCGGCGTGCCGCCGTACCGAATCAGCGGTTGCCCAGGGCCTCCCCGACGGCTGTCCGGACCTCTTTGCCGGTCTGGCGGATGCCGAAGGATGCGACGATCTCGAATACACCGATGACGATCAGCCACACGCCCACAACCAGCGTCAGCGTGGCCAGCGACGAGAAGGGGTAGGCCAGCACGACGACTCCGGCGATCAGGGTGATGATGCCCAGGAAGATCTGCCAGCCACGGCTGGGAGCGCCGGGATCGCTGATC
>JALRGF010000523.1 GCA_023253495.1 Verrucomicrobiales bacterium | reverse complement strand
CGTCGGCCACGATCGGGATCCGGCGCGCCTCCTTCGGCTGGTCGAGCGGCAGCGCGCGGTACACCTCCTTGCCGATGAGGTGCTGGTAGCGCGGGTCCTGCGGGTTGACAGCCACCGCGGTGTCCGCCGGAATCGTTTCCGGGCGCGTGGTGGCAATAGTCAGAAACGTCCCGGATCCGTCCGCCACCTCGACCCGAAAATGATACATGAACCCATTCTGCGGTTTCATGATCACTTCTTCGTCAGACAGCGCGGTCAGAGAGGCCGGGCACCAGTTGACCATGCGCTTGCCGCGATAAATCAAGCCTTTGGCATAGAGATCGACGAACACCCGCTGCACGCAGCGCGAGTAGTCGTCGTCCATGGTGAACCGGGTGCGGCCCCAGTCGCACGAGCACCCGAGCGCCCGCAGTTGTTTCAGGATCAGGCCGCCGTATTGCTCTTTCCATTCCCAGATCTTCGCCACCAGCGCCTCGCGCCCGAGGTCGTCGCGGTGCTTCATCACCCCTTCCTTGCGCAGCGACTTTTCGACCACGTTCTGGGTGGCGATGCCCGCGTGGTCGGTGCCCGGCAGCCAGAGCACCTCATGCCCGGTCATGCGCGCGCGCCGCGCCAGGATATCCTGAATCGTGTTGTTCAGGACATGCCCCATGGTCAGGATGCCGGTCACATTCGGCGGCGGGATGACGATGGAATATTTCGGCTTCGACGACCCCTCGTCGGCACGGAAACACCCGCCATCCAGCCAGCGCTCCGACCACGCTCGCTCGACTTCCTGCGGCATATAAGCCTTGGCCAGTTCAGACATAAGGGCGGCGACTATCCGGCAGCCGCGTCCACTTGCAAGCGCAGGCACCGGCACGCGCCACGGGCCGCAATTACCAGCTTGCCGCGCCCGCCCGGATCCCGCAGCATCGCTCTGGCCAACCCAATTTCCGCGTGGACATCACTCTCGAAGCTTCGGACACCATCACCATCATCCGCCTCAACGGCGCCCTCGATGGCCGCTCGGTGGCCCACTGCCGCGACGCGTTTTCCAGACTCATCTCGGACGGCGCAACCCGTTTCGTCATCGATGCGTCGGCGCTGCATTTTGTCGACAGCATGGGTCTCGGCGCGCTGATCTATCTGCGTCGATTCGCCCGTCAGGGCAAAGGCGATGTCCGCATCGCGCACGCCGGGCGGGAGCTCAGGGAGATTCTTGAGATCAGCGGACTCGGCGCCATGTTCGAGATTGCTCCGGATACTGACACGGCCCTCGCCCGGTTCCGCGACGCCCAGGGGACATGAACGCCTTTCACGTCAGCAACTCGTTTGACCGCGGTCTGGACGACCTTGACCGGCTGCACGCGTGGATCGACTCCCTGTCCTTGCCCCCGGCCTCCCTGCCGCCGGCCGTGCTCCCGCGTCTGCGGCTGGCCCTCGTCGAAGCGTTCACCAATGCCGTGCAGCACGGTCTGAGCAGCGGCCCTGATCACCCCGTGGTCATCCGGGTCTCCTCTCAACCGGAGCCGGATGCCGGCCTGCGCCTCGACATCACCGATCACGGCCCGGGGTTCCGGCTCGGACCCGCCGCGCCCCCCTCCGAACATGCGGAGCGCGGGCGCGGTCTGATCGTCCTCCGCGCCCTCGCCGATCAGATCGAATACCAGAACCACACGCTTTCCCTGCGGCTGCGGCCCTGACCCCGGACCCCCATGCATCTCGACGACGTTCTCCGTGAAACGGCGGCCCGCTTTCCGGACCGCCCGGCGGTCGCCTGCGAGGGAGCCGGATTCACTTATGCTGAACTGGACGCCCGCGTCGACCGCACGGCCTCCGCCTTCCGCAACCTCGGTCTGGTGCCGGGCGACCGTCTTGCCTATCAGCTGCACAACGGCCGTCCGGAAACCATCATCACTCTCTTCGGGGCATTGCGCGCCGGTCTCACCGTCGTGCCCATTCCCGTCCGCCAGGCGCCGGCCCAGATCGCCTATGTCCTCCGCCACAGCGCCGCCCGCGCCTGGGTGACGGAAGCGGAATTCCTTGAGGCGGCGCCGGCGGCCCGGACGACCGGTCCGGAATGGATCATTTCCGTCGGTGCGCCGGCGGCGGACACGATTCCGTTCGCGGAGCTGCCGGAGGAGCCGGTGCGCGATCTGCCGCGCGGGTGGGTCAGCGAGGACACCATCGGGTTGCTGGTCTACACCTCGGGCACCACCAGCCGCCCGAAAGGCGTGGCGCATTCCCAGCGGCGCCTGAGCTACCGGGTGGATCTTTTTGTCGAGGAAATGGAATTCACCGAGGATGATGCCACGGTGGTGCTGAACGAGATCGGGCGGCCGATCATCTTCATGGGCCAGGTGCTGGCGATGCTGCGGGTCGGGGGGCGCCTGAGCCTGCCGAAATCCGGTGATCCCGGGGCGTTCTGGGACGCCTACCGCACCCTCGGCGGTGCCACTTACATCCTCTCGGCCCCCGGCCCTCTCCAGGCGCTTCTGTCCCACCCGGCCGCCCGCGGCGTGCCTCATACGGCCTTGCGTTACCTGATCTGCGGGGGAGACCGCGTGCTGCCGCCTCTGCACACGCTGGCCGACAACGTCCTCGGCAAACCCGTCCTGGAAATGTGCGGCATGACCGAGGTCGGCTTCTACGCCATCACTCCGCCCCGCGGCGAAATCCGGCCCGGATCGGTCGGCCGCCCGATGCTCAGCTGCCGGGTGCGTCTCGTGGACGAGCGCGGCGGCGAGGTGGGCGTCGGAGAAACCGGGGAGATCCTCATCCGCACCCCCAACACCATGGTCGGTTACTGGAACGACACCCTCGGCACCTTCCGGGCTTTCCACGACCTCTGGGTACGCTCCGGCGATCTCGGCCGGCTCGACGCCGACGGCTACCTGTGGATCGTCGGCCGCGCCAAACTCATGATTTCCCGCGGCGGGTTCAAGGTGGCTCCCCCCATGGTCGAGGACGCGCTGCGGGAACACCCCGCCATCGCCGAGGCCGCGGTCGTCGCCCAGTCCGACCCCGTGCAGGGGCAGATCCCATTCGCTTTCTACGAAGTGCGCGCCGGCCAGCCGGACCCGGGAGAGGACGCCCTGCGCGACTGGCTGCGCCCCCGGGTCGACGCCGCCAGTACGCCCGACTTCTTCATGCGCATCGACCGCTGGCCGGTCACCGCCCAGGGGAAACTCGACCGCTCGCGGCTGAGCTGGATCGCGGAAACCGGCGGAGAGGGGCTTTGAAAGCGCGGGCCGGTAACCCGCGCCATCCGCCACACCCGCCGCGCCGGTTCACTCGCTGAGGGTGACCGATCCGGTGCGGGTGCCGACGAAGACAAAACCGGCTTCGGTGCGGAAAATCCAATACGGCTCGACCATCCCGGGGTACACCGGCTGCCTCAGGGTGAGGGCTCGGTAGGAGGGGCCGAAACCGGCCTCCCGCAGGCGCGATTCGGCCAGGTCCAGTTCCATCTCGATGGGCCATTCCAGCACCTGACTCCCCAGCCACGGAAAGGGCGCCACCGAAAGAGTCACCTCCTCGCCCGGCGCATTCTCGACAGCCGTCACCGAGCCGGCGTCGACCGCAAAAATCGCCCGGACCGGCACCGCGTCCGGATACCTTTCGACCCAGTCGTTCACCAGCAGATGCGCCTCAAGAAGGGCGGCCTGCGGCCACGTTTCCCGCACCCGGTCACGAATGCGGCCGAGGCGCTCAAGAAATCCCGGCGTGGGTTTGGGCACGGCGCGGACAAAACCGACCGGCCCCTCCGTCCGCCAGTCGAAACGGACCCGGCCGTCGACAACCGTGCCGGTGGCCGTCGCCCGCCACGGCCCGTGCAGGTCGGTCGCCGTCTCCCAGATGAGCCGATGGATGCCCTCGCCGCAGAGGGCCTGCACCGTCAGCGAGTCGCGCCCGCCGGTCAGGTCGAGCCGGACATCGTCGGAGGCGCGGGCGCTCCCAGTCAGGAACGCGGCCGCAGCCGCCAGAAAAAAGAACCGTTTCATGGGAGTTTGGGGGACGAGGGATTAGAGGCCGATCACGTAGAATTCGCCCATCGAGACCGCCTGGGCCGCCTTGAGGCAGACCCAGCGTTCGGCATAACGTTCGCCCCAGCTGTCGCTGAGAGCGATTTCACCTGTGTCTTTGTTGAAGCCGATGATCATGGCGCAGTGGCCGTGCCGTGGATCGCGTGTCAGTGTAGCAGCGGCTTCATCAGCGTCCAGCTGCGCCTTCCACGCGGCCCAGTCGGTGACGGCGCGGCGCGCCGCGGTCCGGCGGTTGGCGAGCTCGTTGAAGGCGGGCGTCGAGTCGAGCATCCAGAGGACCGGCAGTCCCTTTTCCAGGTACGGGCTGATTTTTTTCAGGCTCAACGGCCCCTCGAGCCGCTCGAACGACCGTCCCTTGCGCTTCAGATCCCGCCCGATGGTCTCGAGCGTCCGTTGCACCGAGGCTCCGCCGCCGAAGCCGCTGCCCCCGGCGACCGCCAGCAGATACATGTCCGCCGTCATGCCCACATGCCGCATCGCCCGTTCACACGTTGCCGGCACGCAATACCCCTTGGGCCCCTGATCGACCATCGGCAGGTCCTTGATCACCACGTCGCCGTGGTCGCGCCTGTCCAAGGAGGCCCGGAGCCGCTCGCGCACCGACGCATCCGACACCCGCGCCGTCCGGCCCCGCAGATCAGCCAACGCCGACGGCACGACCGCCAGCCCGACATACTGGTCCTCCTCCTCGGAAAGCAGAAAAGCATGGCCCACCCAGTCCCAGCGCCGCACCCGACGCCGGCTCTCACCCTCACCGTAATTCTGTTTTTCCGGCTCCCCGAGCACGCCGCTCAGCGTGGTCGCGATCGCTTCCGCATCTGCTTTGATCGCGGCATTCAGGCGGACCAAGGCATCGTCCGGAAGCGCCTGATCGCGCTCAAAATGCTCCTCCCCGCTCCCCTTGGCCCCGAAAAAATCCCCGCGGTTGGCAAACACCAGGGACACACTCGTCGGGCGTCCTCCTTCCGCGTACAACGCCGCGGAAAACGGACGCGCCCCGGCCAGGCGGTACTCGGATCCGGGGTACAACCGGAAACTGGCCTGACGCGACGTCCGCGATTCCTTCGGCCATTTCAAACGGTCTGCCACCGCCGCCACCTCCTCGTCCCACAATGAGCCAGGTCCCTGCCACAACGGCTGGCCCAGCGCCCGGTTCAAGGCGTCCCACGCCACCCCGGCATTCGCCGACACTCCGGGCGAAGCGTCCGCTCCGAGGGGTGGTCGCGCGACCGCCTCCCGCTTTTTCCACTCCTCGAGAAACGCCTGGTCCGCGTCGGAGAAAGTGCTGGCCGGCACCGTGAACACCGCGCCGTCCGCGCGCTCGATGGTCACCTGCCGGCCGTCATACGACCGGACCTTCGCCTCAAGGTTCCGACCCGCCCGGTCGGTGAAGGTCCGCAGCGGATCGGCCATTTGGGCCCGGGCGGGACACGCCACGACCACTGCGCCCAGCACCACCACCTTCACAACCAAAGAGCGGAACCACCGGAGGAACATCCGGCGACGGTTCAACGGCGGGCACAGATCAGGGGCAGGCAGCGGATGGGGCCTTCCCGGGACGGACGACAGAATCATGGGCAGAGGGATCATGGTAACCGGAAGCGTTCACAGGACGAGGGAGTTAACGGAATCTTTCGTCATTTCCGCTTTCCCGGTGCTCCGCCGTCTTGACACGGCTCGTGCCGGTCCCTATCCCGTGGAGGGATCGGGCGACGGCGGCCCGGCCCATGAACATCCTTGGTATCTCGGCATTTTATCATGATTCCGCGGCGGCACTCCTCGTCGACGGCCGGTGGGTGGCGGCGGCACAGGAAGAACGCTTCACGCGCCTCAAGCACGACGCCGCCTTTCCGGCGCAGGCGGTGGCGTACTGCCTGCAGGAAGCCGGCCTGACTCCGGATGAGATCGATTTCGTGGCCTTCTACGAAAAACCGCTGCTCAAGTTCGACCGCCTGCTGGAGACGTACCTGTCGTATGCCCCGGCCGGCTTCGCCAGCTTCCGCCAGGCGATGCCGGTGTGGCTGGGGACGAAGCTGCATCTGAAGCGCGCCCTGCGCCGTGGTCTGGGCGGCCGCTACCGGGGCCGCTTCGTCTTCCCCGAACATCATGAGTCGCACGCGGCGAGCGCGTTTTTCCCCAGCCCGTTCGACGAAGCCGCCATCCTCACGCTCGATGGCGTGGGCGAGTGGGCAACCACCGCCTTCGGCATCGGCCGGGGATCGAAAATCGAGCTGCATCAGGAGATCCGGTTCCCTCATTCGCTCGGCCTGCTCTACTCGGCCATCACCTATTACTGCGGCTTCAAAGTCAACAGCGGTGAGTACAAGCTGATGGGACTCGCCCCGTATGGCGAACCGAAATTCGCCGACCTCATCACCCGGCAGATGCTCGACCTGCGCGACGACGGGTCGTTCCGCCTGAACATGGCGTATTTCACCTACGGCCACGGCCTGACCATGACCGGCCGCGCCTTTGAAAAACTGATGGGCCGCCCGCGCCGCGAGCCGGAGGCGCCGCTGGAGCCGTTCCACCTTGACCTTGCCGCCAGCATGCAGGCGGTCACCGAAGAAATCGTGCTCCGCATCGGGCGGCACATCCACCGCCAAACCGGCATGAAGCGGCTCTGCCTGGCCGGCGGCGTGGCCCTCAATGCTGTTGCCAACGGCCGTCTGCTCCGCGAAGGACCGTTCGACGACCTCTGGATCCAGCCGGCGGCGGGCGATGCCGGTGGCGCGCTCGGCGCGGCCGCCTTTGTCTGGCACCAGCTGCTCGACCACCCACGGACCGAGGCCACCGCCATGGGATCAAGCTGGTTGGGGCCGTCCTTTTCCCAGGCGGTCATCAACGCGATTCTCGACGGTGCCGGCGCGGTCTATGAGCTGGCCACCGACGACCAAGATCTGTGCACCCGGGTGGCCGGTCTGATTGCCGGGGGTGCCGTTGTCGGCTGGTTCCAGGACCGCATGGAATTCGGCCCGCGCGCCCTCGGCGCCCGCAGCATCCTCGCTGATGCGCGCTCCGCCGACATGCAGCGGACGCTCAACCTGAAAATAAAATTCCGGGAGTCGTTCCGTCCGTTCGCCCCGGCCGTGCTGCGCGAGCGGGCGCACGAGTATTTTCAGGTTCGTCCGGGCCACGACGGCCCGTACATGCTGATGGTCGCCCCGGTGCACCCGGACCAGCGGCTCCCGCCTGACCCGGCCGACGCCGGCCGCCGCGGTCTCGATCGGCTGCATGGGCGGCGCTCGACCGTGCCCGCCGTC
>JALRGF010000485.1 GCA_023253495.1 Verrucomicrobiales bacterium | reverse complement strand
TACCTGATCTGGATCTGGGGGCGCTTCGCGCTCGGCCACTGGCCCCGCCCGTCCGTCGACGACCCGAAGGACATCCCCGGCCTCGGGTTCGCCTTGCTCGTCATCTCGGCGCTCCCTCTTCTCCTCCCTTTCGCCGCCCTCATCCCGCTCGCCCGCGCCGCCACCAGTCTCACCCGCGCCTCCCGCTCCCGCCCCGCCGAAGCCGCCGCCCGCCTCACCGAAGCCGCCATCTCCACCACCCTGCTCCTCGCCTCCCTGCTCTTCCTCCGCCATGACCCGCACCTCGTGGTCTCATGGCTCGGCGATTGATCTCCCCGCCCCCCATCCGCCGCTCCATTCCGCTGTTGCTGTCGCCACGTCTTTCCCGCTACGCTCCACCCCATGTCCGCCGTGTCCCCAGCGCCCGCCAATCCCGCGACCCCGCCCGCCCCCCGCTCCGCTCCGCATCCCACCCGGCCGGTCCGCCTCTCACGCACGCTCTTCATTCTCGCCGCAGCCGCCATCGCCGGCACCGGCACCGGCACCCGACCCGCTGCGGCCCAGACCATCGACACCCTGCCCGGTTTCTCCCGCAGCCGCGTCTGCGAAGGCATCACCGGTGGCACGTCGCTCGCCGCCCTGCCCGACGGTCGCCTGCTCATCGGCGAACAGACCGGCGACATCCGGATCGTCAAGGACGGCTCGCTCCTCGAAAAACCCGCTCTCACCCTGCCCACCGACAGTACCTGGGAACGCGGCGTGCTCGGCCTCGCCCTCGCCCCGGGATTTCCCGATCCTCCCCACGTCTTCATCCACTGGACCGCCGCCCGGCCGGCCCCCCATACCCGCCTCAGCCGGTTCACCCTCCAGGGCGACTCGCTCGACCCCGCCAGCGAAAAAATCCTCTTCGAAGGTGACAGCCAGAACGACCTGCGCGCCCCGGTACCCGCCGGCCACCAGGGCGGCGGCATCGCCATCGGCCCGGACCAATGCCTCTACGCCGCCATCGGCGACATGACCGCCCAGCAGCCGTCCCAGCGGCTTGACTCATTGTTAGGCAAGGTCATCCGCATCCGCCTCGACGGCACCATCCCCGAGGACAACCCGTTTGTCTCCCGGACCTCCGGCAAATACCGCGCCCTCTTCGCCCTCGGCCTGCGCAACCCGTTTTCCCTCGCCTTCCACCCGCAGAACGGACGGCTCTTCGCCAACGACATCGGCCAGGCGTCCTACGAGGAGGTCAACGAAATCGTCGCCGGGGCCAACTACGGGTGGCCGGACGCCGAGGGTCGCGTGGAAATGGACCGCTTCCGCGACCCGCTCCTCGACTACGGCCGCACCATCGGCGGCTCGCTCGGCGGCGGATGCTTCTACCAGGCACCCGCCGGCGCCCCCCACGCTTTCCCCCCGGAATGGAACGGCCGCTACCTGCTCATGGACTTCATGGCCGGCTGGCTCGCCTGGATCGACGAAACCGCCACCCCCAGCCCCCAGCTCAAACTGATCGCCCGCAACCTGGCCAAACCGGTCGCCGTCACCGTGGCCGCCGACGGCAGTCTGCTCGTGCTCGAACGCAACACCTGGCTCAAGGACCAGTCGTTCAAACCCCGCCAGGGGTGGTTGACGCGGATTCAGCCGGCCACCGGCACCACCGGCACCACCGCCGCCGCTCCCGCCGCCGCGCCACCAGCCGCTGCCGCACCCGCCGCCGCCTCCACCTGGCCACCGCGCTGGAGCGCCGCCGATTTCGAACGCGAC